>DASVTG010000185.1:0-9317 GCA_036387695.1 Hymenobacter sp.
CGGCAAGCTCCTGAGCCAGCAAACCATTGTGGTGGAAAAAGACCGAATTATGGCCGTGCAAGCCGGCTACGCCGCGGGCGGGGCGCAGGACCGAGTCATCAACCTGGAAAACCGCACCGTGCTGCCGGGCCTCATCGACTGCCACGTGCACGTGCTTTCGCATCCGGGCAAGGGCAGCGGCATGAACCAGTTCACGATGAACCCCGCCGACTACGCCTACCGGGCCATGGGCGATGCCCTGCTCACGCTGCGCGCCGGCTTCACGACGGTGCGCGACATGGGCGGCGAGGATGGCGTGAACATCTCGCTGCGCAACGCCATCAACAAAGGCCAGGTGACGGGGCCGCGCATTTACACGGCGGGCGCGGCCATCTCGGCCACCGGCGGACACATGGACGACGCCGACGGCCTGAGCCTCAACCTGATGGAGAAATACGGCCAGCCGGAGAACATAGCCAACGGCCCCGACCAGTGCCGGCAAGCCGTGCGCGAGCAGTTCAAGCGCGGAGCCGACGTCATCAAAATTGCCAGCACCGGCGGCGTGCTCGACCTGAGCAAGGACGGCAGCGGCCCACAGTATTCTGAGGAGGAAATTCGGGCCGTGGTGGAAACGGCCCGCGACCTGGGCCTGCGCGTGGCCTGCCACGCCCACGGCGCCGAAGGCATCAAGCGGGCCGTGCGGGCCGGCGTGGCCAGCATCGAGCACGGCACCCTCATGGACGACGAATGCCGCAAGCTGATGAAGCAAAAAGGCACCTGGTACGTGCCCACCATCATCGCTGGCAAGTCCGTGGCCGACTCGGCGCGCATCACCGGCTACTTCCCCGCGGCCATCATCCCCAAGGCCCTCACCATTGGGCCCATGATACAGGCCAACTGCGGACGGGCGTACAAGGCGGGCGTAAAAATTGCCTTTGGCACCGACGCTGGCGTGTACCGGCACGGCGTGAATGCCCTGGAGTTCGGCTACATGACGGGCGCCGGCATGCCGGCCATTGAGGCAATTCGGGCGGCTACGGTGAACGCGGCCGAGCTGCTGGGCGAAACCCAGAATTTGGGCACGCTGGAAGCCGGCAAATACGCCGACATAGTGGCGCTGGACGGCGACCCGCTGCAAGACATTGCGGCCCTGATGCGGCCCACGTTCGTGATGAAAGCCGGCGTGGCTTACCGGCAGGAGTAACGCAAAAACTTGCTCAAAAACAGTTTTTAAACTAAGCTGAGCCGCAACCCGAGCGGCGGGCATTGGCGTATGCAACGGCCCAGCTCAGCTGGATTTTGCCTATGAAAACGCCCGATTTAAGCGCCCTTGTTCAGCAGTTTCTGGAACACAAACTGACCCTGGCCCTGGCCGAAAGCTGCACCTGCGGCTTGGTGGCGGCCCAGTTGGCGCCCGCCACGGGGTCCAGCGAAGTGCTGCTCGGCTCGGTGGTCACTTATCACATCGAGGCCAAGCAGAAATTGCTGGGCGTCAAGAAGGAAACCCTGGCTACCTACTCGGCTGAAAGCCAGCAGACCACCAACGAAATGGCCCAGGGCCTGCACCGCCACTTGCCCGCTGCCGACGTGTGCGTGGCCGTGACGGGCTTGTGCGGCCCCGGCGGCTCCGAAACCCCCGACAAGCCCGTGGGCACGGTGTTCGTTACCGTCTTGATGGAGGGCCGGGCCCATGAATTCCGGGCGCAGTTTGAAGGAAACAGCGACAAGCTGCGGGAGCAAGCCGCGCAGTTCATCTACCAAAAATTGGGCGAGCTGCTGGAGCGCCGCAAAGAGCTTTCGGGGGCCGTGCAGCCCGGCACCAAGCACCTGACGGAACTCTCGGCTGCGCACAAAAGCTAGCATCCGGGCAGAAATAACCAACTGCGCTATCAACAAGTTGGGCGTTGTTCTACTGTTGCTTCTACCCTGCAGGGGGCGTTTGCAGGTACTCGCGCACCAGCGCCTGCTTGCGGGCCGGCGCGGCGGCAATGGTGGCCTGGGCGGCTTCTAACTGCGCTTCGGCATTGACTAAGCCAGCAACTATGGCGTGCAGTTCGTCGGGCGAGGGCACCGGCACCCGAATGGCTTTCATTCTGTCCCACGAAGTGCGTGGCAGTTGTTGGCCGGCCACGGTTTGCAGCACTTGCGCATTAAAAGCAGCCGACTTGAAATAAGCCGCATAATACCTTGCCTGGTTACCGCTCGCGAAACGGAAAACCAAAATGTCTGTGGAACAAATTCCGGTTTCTTCAGCCAGATACACCTTATTCAAAACGGGCCGCAGCTTCCCATAAAGCACATCGGCGGGAGCAAAGCGGGTTTTGACGCTTTTGATTTCCCGGTAAGGAGTCCGCGTTTGACCCACAAGTCGGCCGGTTTCGCTTTCGATGTTTTCTAGGCCGACGTAAAACGCTTCGCCGGTTTCATTCTGGTGGTTGAGTGCGTCACTCACCCGGTGCGCGACTTCGCCTAGGCGCTCGGTATCAAAATGGGTGGGCAACTCGAATGCCTCCCGCGCCGCCAGCGCGGCCGTGGCCTGGGCTACTTCCGCGTCCACGGCTTCGCAGGCTGCCACCAGGGCCGCCTGCACGGCGGGCGGCGGCACGGGGATTTTGATGTCATCTAGGTTTTTGGTTGTAATGGCGTCAAATTTACTGCCTGTCGCATTGGCTTTGAGTTGAGCAATTTCTTCTGTTAAAGCATAATAGACATAGCCACTGCTGACCCGGCTGGTGTCGGGCCGCAGCCCGTAGCAAGACTGATTAAATGTGGCGCGAACTGCCAATTCAGCCAGGGCCCCCACCGTCCCGCGTGCGGAAATAATCAAGTCTCCAACTTCCAGGTAGCGCGTGCTGCTGGCTGCCAATCCCGCTTCAGTGATGGCCTTTTCGCTGGTGCTGACGAAGCGGCTTTCAGAATTGAAGTCCACTACGCTCAACCACGGAATGTCGCCATTCCAAAAGTCTGGCCGTTTGGTGTCGGGAGTACCTCCTCCAAGCACTTTTACCAGTGCGGAAAGCTTGTACGTTGGCCATATAGACTCGATGGTAACCTGATTGCGCGGCGACATGGAAAATGCCTTGTCAAATTCCACCCGGCCAAAATTGAGCATGTCCACCAGCCGGGCGGTGCTCAGGTAAGGGGCCAACGCTTCGGGAATGGGCAGGTCCTCGCCCCGGAAATTGGCTTCGATGTAGGTGTTGAGCTTGGCGAGGTTGCGGCGGTCGTCGGGGTCGTAGAAGGCGGTTTGGATGCGGGAGAGCTTGCTTAGATTTTCGAGCGCGTCGGTTTCGAGCTCGTCAGTGGCTTCGGCGTCCTCCGTACCATCGGCAACGGCAGCCTTTTTGGGCTTGGGGGCCGGGTCGGCGGTGAGGTACTGAATGCCCTCGTTGCCCTTGGCCCCGCTCCAGTCGTAGCCCAGAAAGCGTTTTTGCTCGGCGTTGTCGGCGGGGCTTTTGATGAGCACCACCGGGCGGGGCGCAGTGCCGGGGGTAGGCCCGGCGGCGGCCAGCACGAAGTGGTACAGCTTGTCTTGTTCCTGAGCGTGCAGGTATTCCACCAGGCGGCGGCGCAGCTCATTGGCCTGCTCGGCGGCCGGCCGGGCCAGGTGGGCGCGGCTAGCGCGCAGCTTTTTGGTGTCGGCCAGCTTCTCAAACGCCCGCTCGTAGTCCTGGAACAATTCCAGGGCCAGGAGCTCGGGACTGGGTTCGCCGGCCAGCAGGGTGCGGTAGGCGGCGGGGTCCCAGCCTTGGTGCTGGCAATACTGCAGGAGCAAAGCCTCGTCCTGGTACACGGGCTGGCCGCCGTTGGCCCCGGCCCCGAACCAAGCGGCCACCCGGCCGCGGTAATGGTCGGCGGACGCGGGGGCCTGGAGGAGGCGGCGCAAAAAGAGCGTGACGGTGGTGGTGCCGGTTTTGCCGAAGGTGCGCGAGCCGAGTTGGGCCACGGCCACCACTTCAAAGGCTTGGAGCAGCAGTTCGCGGGCGGCCACGTACACGGCCCCGCCGTTGGAGATGATGCTGCTGGGCAGCACCAAGGCGGCCACGCCCCCGGCGCCAGCAGCTGGGCCGCCCGCTCGATGAAAAACACTTCGATGGAATTGACCGCGCCCAGCTTTTTGGCGTCCAGCACCTTGAACAGTTCGTAGCGCTGCTGCTCCTTGGGCGGCAGGGTTTGCAGGAAGCCCTTCACCGAGTAGGGCGGGTTGGCCACCAGCACTCGGAAGGTGCCGTCGGCGGGCACGTCGGGGTGGCGGGCCAGGGCGTCGGCGTGCACGATGCGGGTATGGAGCTGCCCGTACATGAAGGCCGACACCTTGGCCACCTTGCTCAGGCGGTATTCTTTTTCGATGCCCACCAAGCCGGCGTCAGCCAGGGCCGGGTCGGCCTGGGGCTGGTGAGCGGGCAGCAGGGCGCGCAGCTCCAGGGCCAACTCGTTGAGGAAGTGGCCGGCCCCGCAGGCGTAGTCGATGGCCGGCAGCGACCCGGCGCTCTCGGCCAGCAGCGGGCCCAGCGGCAGGCTATAGAGCAGGAAGCGCACCACGGGCAGGGGCGTAAAAAACTGCCCCTCGCTCTGCTTCACGCCCGCGTCGAGGAAGCCCTCGAACAGGTCGCCCAGGAATTGGTTGGGTTCGCTGGTGCGCAAGCGCATGTCCTGGAGCAGCACCAGCCGGCGCAGCACCTCGGCGTTGAGGGCGAACAGCTTTTCGTTGTGGACCTCGATGAAAGCAAAAGCGTTGTTGGTAAAAAACTTCAGCGCCCGGAAATACGCCCGAATGGTGTCGCGAGTGGCGTCGGGGTCGTGCTGCACGTAGCGAAACGCTTGGTCAATCTGCTCGTTGGTGATGTAGGTCACCTCCTCGTTCAGCATCTGGCGCATGCCGTCGCGGTACAGCTGCTGAAGACGGTCCTGCAAGTCAAAGTCGGAATCAAACGCCCGGCCGCCCCAGCGAAACCTGAGGGCCTGGGGGTTCTGGTCCTCGTCCACGATTTTGCACAGCAACAAGTTCACCAGCTTGTCGAAGGCGTTTTCGCGGCCGGCCACGTTGTGCTGGCGCAGGATGGTGGCAAAGCGGTGGTAAGTGCCGGCGATGTCGGCCGGGCCCACGCGCTTGAGGTCGGCCAGCCCGTAGCTGGCCTTGCCGAACTCGAAAGGTGGCACTCCCGGCTCAAACAAGCCGCGTGGGGTGCTTTCGCGGCCATAGGTCTGGTCCCAGGCCCGGAACATTTCGCGGGCGTTGCCAGCCTCGGCAAAGGTGAAGGGCTCGGTATTGGGGTCGGCCGTGCGCAGTTGAGCCAAAAACTTCTCGTCGTCGTGGGTGCGCACCAAGTGCAGGTCGTAGGCCACGCGGGCGGGGTCGGCCGGGTCCAGGTAAGAGGCGTAGAGGGCCACGTAGCGGGTGCTTTTTGCTTGCTGGGCGTAGCTCAAGGGCTGGCCGCCGTCGTGCTCCATGCGGCGCCAGGCCTTAGTCGAACTCCACGCCGGGCGTTTTGCACTCCACGATGAACACGGCGCGGCCGTCATGGTCGCGCACCAGCACGTCGGCCCGGCCGCCGCTGCTGCCGTGGCCCACGTTCCAGGTGGGTTCCAACTCCAGCAGGCGCGGGTGGTAGCCCTGGCTGAGCAGGCGGTGCACGCACTCAAACACCACCGCTTTTTCGGCGTGGTTGAAGTTAGTGGTGGTATTGCTGGTGATGCGCAGGCCCTGGGCGGTAGGAAAAACCAGCCGCCCGGCGTCGAAGTCGACCACCAGCTCGGCCCCGTCTAGGGCGGGAAACGTTTTGTGGTGGCGGTTCAGCAGTTCGGCTTGCTGGAAGCCCAGGGCCCGGAGCTGGGCCCGAAAGGTGTCGTGATTTATCATGCGGAGCGAAGGGCGGGGCAGCCCGCCGCAAAGCTACGGCCCGCCGGACCGGAAAAGAGGGGGCCGGGCGGGGCAAGTATTCTCGCCCCACCCCCAAAATACTTGCCCCGCCCGACGCCTGCCCGGCGCTAGGTCGCCTCCTCAAGCAGAACGGGCGGCTTCCTGGATGCGCAAAAACCGGTCCTTGACGGCAGCGTCATCCAGGAGTTCGCCCGTCAGTTTATCTACCGAGAAAGCACTTCTGCCTGGGGAGTACCCCTCCGCCTGGAGCCAGTAATTATCAGCAGAGAAGAGCCAGTACACCGGGTTTTCGTCGTATAGCTCCAGCGGCCCATAATTGGTTGGGTCTTCAGCCACCGCGGCTTCATAGGCCGCTAAGGCGATGCGATAAGCGTCTTGATAGTCATATCGCGGGGTTCGGTAGGCGACGGGAAATACCACGGCCGCACCGCCTCTGGACCGAACTTGTTTTCTGATTTCTTGCGCCCTTGCCAGCGGCAAACTCAGGCCGGCCGCACCGGGTGCGGCCAGCAACTGTGGCGGGGTGTTGGCATCGGAAAAAGACGGTGCCTTTTTAATAAAGAGGTCGTAAAAACCGGTATTTGCCATGATTGCTACAAAAATTAAGCGTTGATGAGGGTGGCGCGTTTGTTCCAGTAGGCTTCAAAGTCCGCAACCTTTACTTTGTAAGTAGAACCTTCGTCTATTGGCAAGGGGTCTCGGATGTGCACGTGGGTGGCGCTTATTTCTTCCACCACTAGCGCATGGCTGCCAAGTCCGGGAATGGTGACGCTTACCACGGCCTGCTTTCCCTGACCAACCTCTGCGGCCAAATCAGCGAGCGACGCGCCGTTTAGCACAGAAGTTCGCACCTTTCCCGCCAACTGCAAGTTGGTAAGCGCGTCAGGAATGTGGAAAATGGATGCGCCAAAGGAGGAGGTATTCAAAGCATCAGCCAGGGTCGTTTCGTCGTATTCAAACCCCTTATCGGCAAGAATCATCCGCAAACAAGACGCGACGCAAGTGAAACCCGTCGTTTGTCCGTGCAGGCGGTTAGCCGACACGATAGGCAATGGGTCAAGGGGATGAAAAGCGGAACGGTCCGCTACTCCACGGCTATTCTCGTCTTGCGGCCTCATGGCGGCCACCACCTCGGCCGCCCCGCCCGGTAGCACCACCCCCGGCGTACCGTGGTCGCGCGCGGCCGGGCTCGTGTACGCGGCCGGTCCGCCGGGCTGCATGGCCAGCTGCGTCGCCGCGATGGTCAGGTGGCAGACGTAAGCTCCGGCCTCGGCGCTGCCGCTCTCGAAAGTTTCCCGGTAGCCTACGCACTCGCCCGCTTCCCAGGCCAGGGTTTCCCGCGCCGGCCCACCCTGGGTGTCGGCGAACACAACCCAACCAGCCAACGGCTTGTGCGGCGCCGTCGTCCAGGCCAGCAAGGCGTCGTCATCTGGCACGTCCAAGGTCAGATGCACCAGGCCGTGGCGTACCTTGGCACTCACCCGGCCCCGCTCACTCGTGGCTTAGGTAAATTCATAGGAGCAAAGCCGCACGGGGTAGCGCCGGCCAGCCACCTGCAATTCAGCGTAAAAAGAAGCCATGTGTTCTGGTTGAGGGTAGACAGGTAGAATCTTCTCAAAGCTACCCCGCGCCCGCCGCATCAGGCGGGGCGCCAGCCGGCCGCGTGCAAGCCGGGCCCGCCCGAATGTGGCGGCCATTGCCGAACTTTGGGCAGGTTGTATCCATCGGTCCGGTCATCTTTTTAGTTTTTATGAAAAAAACCATCTTGCCGCTGTTGCTGGCGGCCCTCATGCTTGCCCACGGCACTGCCGGCGCTTGGGGCTTCTTCGGCCACCGCACCATCACGCAAGTGGCGGTGTACGAGCTGCCGGCCTCCATGCAGGCCTTCTACTACCGGCACATGGCCGAATTGGTGCGCCTGAGCACTGCCCCCGACGAGCGCCGCAACGACGACCCGACCGAGGCGCCCAAGCACTTCATCGACATCGACCACTATTCCGAAAACGACCCCTTCAGCAAAATGCCCCGGGTGTACGACAAAGCGGTGGAGAAATTCAGCGCCGACACCCTGAAAAAGTACGGCACCGTGCCGTGGGTGGTGCTGGAAGTGAAAGACAACCTCACCGAGGCGTTCCGGCAGCGCGACACGCTGGGCATCATCAAGTATTCGGCCGAGCTGAGCCACTACGTGGGCGACGCCTTTGTGCCGCTGCACACCACCATCAACTACGACGGCCAGCTCACGGACCAAAAGGGCCTGCACAGCCTCTGGGAAAGCCAACTGCCCGAGCGGTTCATCAACACCTACCGGCTGGCCGGCGAGCCCGCCAAGTACGTGAAGGACCCGCTGGCGGCCATTTGGGGCGTGCTACAGGAAAGCTACGGTTTTGTGGGCGAGACCTTTGACCGGGCCACCAAGATTGAGAAAACGATGAAGCCCGAAGTGCGCTTCACGTTCACGCACCGCGCCGGCAAAACCTCGCGCCGCTACTCCGATGCTTTTGCCGATGCTTACGAGAAATCCGTGGGCGGCATGGTGAATTACCGCCTCAAGGGCGCGCCCAACATGGTGTCGTCGCTCTGGCTCACGGCCTGGCAGGACGCCGGCCGGCCCGACCTCGGCGGCATGATGACGCCCGGCAAACCCACCAAAGAGGAGCGGGAAAAAATCGGCGCCGAGCTGGCGGCCTGGAAGAAAAACACCCTGAGCCAGGACCAGCTGCTGCTGGCCCAGCAGAAGGCCAAAAAGGTGGAAGTGGTGGACGAAATCAAGTCGGCCAAGGACATGGCCGAGCCGCCCGCCGCCGAAGCGGCGCCCGCCCCCGACGCTCCCATCCCGGCCCCCGCCGCGGCGGAACCGGCCGTCGACAAGTTCAAGGTGAAGAGCAAAAGCAAGGACGGCAGCGAAAAAATTAAGCAGAAGGGCGACGGGCCCAAATAGACAAAGGGTGTGAAGGTTGACGCGAAAAGCGTCTTCGCCTACGGTTGAGCCAATAAATTTGGTAATGTCCGTTGTCGAAAACCTGCCGTAGATGAAGCCGGGTCCGCGTGTTGCGGGGTCGGCTTTTTCATTTTCCACCTTCCATTCTTCCACCGCTTATGATACTGCGACTTGACGAGCTGGCCCTCGAGCTACCGAAACCCAAAAACCCTTCTGCCAACGACGCGGCGGCTGTGCAAGAACTGCTGGGCGGCAAATTTGGCGAGATGAGCACGCTGATGAACTACACGTTCCAGTCGTTCAACTTCCGGGGCCGCGACCGGCTTAAGCCCTTCTATTCCCTCACGGCCGCCATTGCGGCCGAGGAGTACTCGCACATCGAAGCGGTGAGCTACGCCATCAACCTGCTGCTGACCGGCGTGAGCAAACGCGGCACCGACCCCGTGCCCGGCCCGCTGGCCGGCGCCGCCGACGCCCGCAATACCTATCACTTCATTTCGAGTGGCCAGGCGGCCC
>DASVTG010000186.1:0-3532 GCA_036387695.1 Hymenobacter sp.
ATCCGGCATGGCCGCAAGAATGCGTTGCACCACTTCCAGGCTCGGCTTATTGCGGCCCGACAGTATGTGGCTCACAATGGGACGTGCGACACCTATGGCATCCGCAAACTGTGTGGGAGTCAACTGCCGAACCTCAAGCAGCATCCGAATACGCTCAACCATGTCATTTGTCTTAAGTTACAAATGTAGCTAAGCAGAAGTTACTCAAAGGGTGAAGCACATTATCACTTGTTTACAAATTATATCGCACCGTGATTGACATCAATTACATATGTAACACAAACGAAACTTGAAACAGCTAACCAGTCTGTTACAATTGTTATTTCAGGAATTTCCTCCAAAGTATTCCAAACGCGGAAGCCGGCCCACCAACTGGTGAACGGGCTTCTGCGTTTGGAATGCTGATGCCTCAAGTAGGCAATTGACTTACCTGCGGAACGGCTTGATGGCTGTCGATTACGCCCTAATCGAAGTACTCGCGAGCCAACTGTTTGTCGAGACCGTAGATGTCGTCGCGGAAGTGCGGGTGGCCGACAGCGTCGGCCCAGGCGGTGAAATAGACCAGGTAAACGGGCAGTTTTTCTTTCACCGAAATGTATTTCTCCCGGCGCGTGGCAATCGTGTCGAGGATGGTTTGCTGGTCCCAGCCCGGCTTGTTGCGGAGCAGATAGGTGGCCAGCTTGATGGGCTCTTTCACCCGCACGCAGCCGTGACTGAAGCTGCGGTTGGTCTGGGAAAACAGCTCGTCGTGGGGAGTGTCGTGCAGGTAGATGTCGTTCGAATTGGGAAAAATAAACTTCACATCCCCCAGGTCGTTCTTCGGGCCGGGCCGGCGGCGCAAGGTGTACTTGAACGTTTCCTGCGTCACGTTGGCCCAGTCCACAGAGCTGGGGTCGATGACTTCGGCCTTCCGGCCCGAACCTTTCACCACCTCCATGTCGAGCCGGTCGAGGTAATACGGGTCGGCCACGAGCTTGGGGCGCAACTCATTTTCGATGATGCTGAAGGGCACGTTCCAGTACGGGGCCAGCACCACGTACTCCAGCTTGTCGCTAAAAACCGGGGTTTCGTGCAGCGCCTTGCCCACGATGACGGGCATGGTAAACACCTCCTTGTTGGCCTCCACCACGTGCAGCGTGTACTCCGGAATGTTCACCAACAGGTAGTCGGGCTCGAAGCGTTTGGGCAGCCAGCGCCAGCGCTCCATGTTCAGGATGAGCTGGTCGATGCGGGCCCCGATGGGCACGTTGAGCTGGCGCAGAGTCTCGCCGGCCACGATGCCGTCGGGCTTCAAGCCGGCGTCTTGCTGGAATTGCTTCACGGCGGCCACCAGCTCGGAATCATAAGTCTGCGATGCCGGGGCGGCGCCACTGCCGTTGGACACGGGTTGCGCCGGCAAGGCATTGGCGTCGGCACCGCCGGCACTATCGAGCAAGCGCTTGCGCAGAAGCTCTATGGCCGGCGAAGAATCCCCCGGTTTAAGCTTCAGGGCAGCCGGCAAGGTAGGCCAGCCGCCCGCCCGCTCCTGGGCCCGGTAGGTTGCCAAGGCCTTGCGAAGCTGGTCGTACTCGGGGTGCAGCGGGGCAAACTCGTAGTAGTTGTAGCGGCTTTTGCGCTCGCCCAAGAAGGTGAGCAGGGCTTTGTGCAGCTTGATTTTATTGGGCTTCACCTGCCACGCCGTGCTCTTGTTGTCGCGCGGATTGGCCACGCCCCGGTAGTAGTCGGACGCCCACTTCAGGTAGGTCCCGGTGAGGGCCACGTCAATCTGCCGCTCCAGCGCCGTGCGGCGCGCAGAGTCGGGCCGAGCTTTGTCAAGTTCAGCAAATAGCTTTTTAAAGTCCTTAACCTGGTAGTCTTTAGGGTCCAGTCCCTCGTCCTGGGCTTTAGCAATAATCTTTTGCAGCGTCTCGGCTTGCGGCACCGGCTCGTGGTCTTTAAACCACCCCAGCCGGAATTGTCGTTCTCGGTAAAAGCGCCGCGCGGCCAGCAGCTGCGGCTTAAAATCAGGCTCGGCCCGAATGGTGTTGATGACGTACGTGCTATCGATGAGGGGCTGGGGACCCAGCTCGGCCACGGCCGCCGCGCCGCTTGCGCTGGACTGGCCGTTGTCGGAGCCACAGGATTGGAGCGTGGCGCACCCGAGCCCGGTGGCCAGCAACACCCACAGCAGGGAAGTGAAACGAAAGAGAAAGGACATTGAGGAAAGTAAAACGAACGGAACAAAGGCCACGGGCAACTGCCGCAGCCGGGCGTTGTACTGCCAAGCGGAAGGCGGGGTTGCACCGGGCCGCCCGCGGGCAGTCCGGTTACAAAGTAAGCCATTTCGAAGCAGAGACCGGACACGCCACGGCCGTAATCGTGCCAACTTGGTTTCCCACGCTTCCCCACAGCGCCTAATCACCAAAGCCGCAGTGCGAAGCTTGCCCCACCTTGGGCCCCGCAGAGCCACAGGCCCTGTCCCAACCAAACAGCAAAACCATAAGTAGCCGTCGGATTTGAGCAAGCCTTACTTTAGAACCGCCTTCATAAACTTAGGGGTGACCTTTCGCATTCCTTTGATTTTCGTACCAGCTTTTTCCTCGCCCCATGCCTTCCGCCGCTCCCCTGCCTGCCCTGGTTTCCACTCCCGCCGACCCGCACTCTTTCGCCGGCAGCGCCCTGGTGCGGGTGCGCCACCTCGCGCTCGACTTGTCGGTTGATTTTGACCGCCGGACCCTAGCGGGCGCGGCCACTTGGCACCTGGCCAACCCGGGGGCGGCGCCCGAAGTGGTGTTTGACACCCGCGAGCTAGACATCGAAACGGTGGACGCGCTCGACGAAGCCGGCAAAGTGACCAGCGCCGAATTTTCGTTGGGCGACCCGGACCCCGTCCTGGGCCAACCGCTGCGCGTGGCGCTGCCGCCCGAGACGACGGCGCTGCGCATCCGCTACCGCACGGCCCCTACCGCCGCAGCCCTGCAATGGCTGGAGCCGTCCCAAACGGCCGGCACCGAGCCCTTCCTGTTCACGCAGTCGCAGGCCATTCTGGCGCGCACCTGGCTGCCGTGCCAAGACTCGCCCGGCATCCGCTTCACCTACGAAGCCACCGTGCGGGTGCCGGCCCACCTGCTGGCCCTGATGAGCGCCGAGAATCCGCAGCAGCTCGACGCCGGCGGGGAGTACCGCTTTCGCATGGCACAGCCCATCCCGGCCTACCTCATGGCGCTGGCCGTGGGCGACCTGCGCTTTGCGCCCCTCAGCGAGCGAACCGGCATCTACGCCGAACCGGCCACGCTGCCCGGCGCCACCCACGAGTTTGCTGACCTCGAAAACATGGTGGCGGCCGCCGAGCAGCTCTACGGACCCTACCGCTGGGACCGGTACGATTTGTTGGTGCTCCCGCCCAGCTTTCCCTTCGGCGGCATGGAAAACCCTAGATTAACATTTGTAACACCCACCATTTTGGCTGGCGACCGCAGCTTGACGAGTTTGGTGGCGCATGAGCTCGCACACTCGTGGTCAGGTAACTTAGTTACAAATGGAACGTGGAATG
>DASVTG010000187.1:0-9643 GCA_036387695.1 Hymenobacter sp.
AGCTACCGCCGCGACCAAACCCCCAACCCCGAGCAAACCGCCCTGCAACGGCGCGGCACCGCCCAAACCTGGCAGGGAACCTTGGCTTCGCGCTTGGGCAAAACCCAGGATTTGCGCCTGCTCGCTACCTACCGCGACCTGGATTCGCTGGGCCTGGCCCGCAACCGCACCGTGCTGGGGCAGGTGTTTTACAACGCCAGCCTGCTGCAAAACCAAATTCGCTCCGAGTTCACGTACAGCGTGGCCACCGGCCGCGAGCTGAAGCGCGACTATTCCTTTTTGGCGGTGCCCGCGGGCCAGGGCACGCACTACTACGGCGGCGACGCCGAAGGCGACGGCCAGCAGGACAAAGACGAGTTTTTTGAGGCCCAAACCCCCGACGCGCAGTTCCGCACCTACATCAAGGTGTACCTGCCCACGTCGGACTACATCACCGCTTTTACCAACCGCCTGGGCTACCGCCTCACCACGGCGGCCCCGCGCGGCTGGCGCGAAGCCGGCGGCTGGCGCGCGGTGGCGTCGCGCTTCGCCACCCTCACCAGCATCACCGTGGACCGCCGCACCACCGACCCCCGGCTGCTCTCGCGCCTCAGTCCTTTCAGCTACGACAAAGAGGACCCCCAACTGCTGGCGTTCAACCAACTGGTGCGCAACACGCTCTATTTCAATCGTTCCAATCCCATTTTTGGTTCGGAATTTACCGTGCAGCAAACCCAACAGAAAACCCTGCTGGCCCAAGGCTCCGACCTGCGCAACCTGAGCACCCAGAGCCTGCTGGTGCGGCGCACGCTGGCCACCTCGTTCACGGGCCGCCTCATTGGCACGCGCGACATCCGCGAGGCCACCAGCACCTACCTCACCAACCGCAACTACCGCCTGCTGATTTACACCATCCAACCCGAAATCAGCTACCAGCCCACGCCGTCGCTGCGCTTCACCGGCACCTACCTGCACACCCGCAAGCAGAACACGCTCGAAATCGAAGCCGCCGAACTCAACCCCGGCATTTTCGATGAATTGGGCGTCGAAACCCGCCTCAGCCAAGTGAACAAGCGCACCCTCACGGCCGGCACCCGCTACACCCGCGTGCGTTTCGACGGCACCAATCCCAACTCGCTGGTGGCCATCGAAATACTTAACGCCCTGCGCCCCGGCAGCAACTTCACCTGGAACCTGAACGTGGAGCAGCGCCTCAGCAACGGCCTGAACATCACGCTGGCCTACGACGGCCGCAAAGCCAGCCAACTCAACACGGTGCACACCGGGCGCATGCAGGTAGCGGTACTGTTTTAGACGACGAAGAAGCGAACGCCAGGAACCGGCGTTGCTACGGGGCGGCTGGCCTAATTGGTGCGAGAATATGTCAGCTTCGCAACACGCGCCGCTAGCCCGGCGGTCAGCTCGCGCTGCTTGAAGCAGAGGGGCAGCGGCGTGCCCGACTGCAAGGCCCGCACGGTGATTTCGGCGCAGGCCCGGGCGTCGGACAAGGCGTCGTGGTGGTCGAGGGGAATGTTGAAATGCCCGGCCACGTGGTCGAGCTTGTGGCGCTCCAGGTGGGGCCAGCACACTTTGGCCATTTTCACCGAGCACAGGCTATGGAAGGCGGGAATGGGCACGCCAAAATCGCGGCACGTGTATTCGAGCACGCTCACGTCGAAGGCCGAATTGTGGGCCACCACGGGCTGGTGCTGCAGGTAGGGCAGGAGCTGGGGCCACACGTCGGCCAGGGTGGGAGCGTCGTGCAGCCGGGCTGCGGCAATGCCGTGCACCTGTTGGTTCCGCCAGTCCACGCGCACCACCTGGGGGCGCAACAGCGTCTCGAAGCTTTCCACAATCTGGCCGCCGCGCACCCGCACCACGCCCACGGCGCAGGCACTTGAGCGCTGCTCGTTGGCGGTTTCAAAGTCGATGGCCGTGAAGTCGAGGGCCGACAAAGATTGGGTAATGGCTGCTTGCATACCGGGAAGATAATGACGCCTGCGGCTTAATGAGGAATGAGGAATGAGGAATGAGGAATGAGCAATGAGCAATGAGCAATGAGCAAAAGGAACGTCATGCTGAGCTTGTCGAAGCATCTCGCCCGCCACCACTACTCCTTTTGTTCGCTTTTGCTCATTGCTCACTGCTCATTAAGCGTAGCGTCGCAGCACACGTCGGGCACTTCAAAATAGCGCTCCATTACGCCGTTGATGTTGCCTTCGCAGCCGGGCGTGAGGTCGAGGTCAAATTCGATGTCTCTGCTGTAGCGCAGGAGCGGAATCAGCACGTGGCCGTAAGTCAGGCGCAAGGGAGGCAGCACCACGGCCGGCTGCTTGGCTTGGTGGGCGGCGCGCAGCGTGGCAAAGCGGGCCTGCATTTGGGCGTCGAAGGGCCGGGCGCTGGTCCACAGCTCCCGCCAGGCTTCCGGCACGTGCCCGGCCCCGAACAGGCCCGCCAGCAGCAGCGCCAACCAGCCACTGTGCCGGAGCCGTTGGGGCACCCAGCTAGCCGGCTCGGGCCCGTGCTGGGCCGCCAGCCACGCCAGCGCGCCGACGGAAATCAGCATCACCAGCAGCATTTCGTTGAGGGCGCGAAGCAGGGGTGGACCCACGACGATGTAGCGAAACAGCACGAACCCCAGGCCGTTTAGCGCGCCAAATGCCAGCAGTACCGCCCACCACGCGCGCCGGTTTAGCCGCACGGGCTGCGCGCCCGACGCCCGATGCCGGTAGCCCAGCCACAAGCCGGCCGCACCCGCCGCCAGCAGGCTCAGCAGTATCACGGGTTTGGCCAGAAAAAGCACGGCCGATAACGCCGCCCGGGGCACCAGCACCAGCCAGCGGTAGGCGTGCAGCGGGTCGGCGGGGGCCATGGCCAGGGCGCGAACCCAGTTGCCTGGAGCCACCACCGCAACGGCCGTCGCGATGCCGCCCACCGCCAGCCACAGCCCCAGTTTGGGGCGGGCCGCGCGGGGCAACGCGTAGGCAAGCAGCCCGAGCACCGGCAAGGCTTGCACCAGCGTAAGCTCATTGCCCACCAGTGCCAGCAACAGCGGCCCGCAGGCCCAGCCTGCGCAGCGCCACCGCTTGGCCTCCGGCCCCCAACCGGCTTGCAGGGCCAAAGCGGCGAAGTTCAGCAAGCCAATCAAGGGGATTTGGTAGGCCACGGCGCCGCAGAACCAGTAGAGAAACGAAAACGGAGCCGGCGCGCCGTTGCAAAGCAGCGCCAGGAGCAGCGCCGCCACCCAAAAAGCCGTGCCCCAGGAACAGGCCGCCCGCAGCGCCGTGTGAAACAACGCCCGGACGAAACGAGCAATGCTGGCCCACTGCGCCACAAACAGCACGGCCGCCGCCACCTTCACGCCGCCCAGCCACCCGTAGGTAACGGGGTTGAGCACGGTCATGAAAACGGTGGACGTAAACCTACCGGTCCAGGTGTGATACAGCCAGCCTTGCACGCCCCAAAAGCCGTGCGCCCGCGTCCAGTACGCGTTGCGGAAGTCGTCGAAAAAAGGTTGGTTGAAAGCCGTCAGCAACAAAAACGGCGCCAGGGCCAGCACCAATCCGAGCCGCAGAAACAGCTTGAGTAGCCGGGAGTGGCTTGCTGAAGGGGAAGACTGCATCATGAGCGCCAAATCAGCCACCGACCAGCTTGCGCGCGGCCTTCACTACTGCCAGCTCGGCTTGGCCGGCGGGCGCTTGGGCCGCGTCGAGGGTGGCGCGGGCGCTGGCCAGCCAAGCGGCCGAGGCAGCCCGGCCGGTTTGCAATTGCGTGAGGCGTTCGAGCATCACCGTGGCCACGGCCGTGAGCCGGGTTGACAGCGGGCTGTATTCGCGCAGGTCCGGATTGATGAGCAACAGCGGCTGCAAGAGGGCGTCGTTGGCTTGCCACCGCTGCAGCTGCGCCCGCACCGCGGCCACTTGACGCACCGAGGCCGGCGTTCGGGCCGGCGCGGGGGTATTGGCCACCACCACGCTGTCCACCATCGCCGCAAAGCGCCGGGCCACTTCCGATTCGGCCGGGGCCACGTCCACGAGGCGATTGAGCGGGGTTTGGGTGGTGTACTTGAAGCCCTGGAAGTGGCGCTTGTACTCTTTCACGGGTTCCAGCACCTCGGCTAGCGTGCGCAAGGGCGCCGCGTTGGCAGCGCCGGCCACTTGCTGCAGCAACGCGCTGGGAGCACTCCGGTGGCGCAGCCCCAAGGCTTCCAGCCCGACGGAAACGGCCGCGAGCCGCCGGTACATGCTGGCCACGTCTTGGGTAGCGGCCTGCGGCGACCACAGCCGCTCGGCCACCGCAGCCGCCCGCGGCCAGATGCGCGACTCGAGGATGGTGGAATCGGCAAATTCCGCCCACATGGCGGCTTCGCCGCCCAGCACCAGCTTTTGCTCAGCTGGGGTTAGGGGGGTGTCGGCCGGCAGTGGGTCGGCCGCGTAGTGCGAGGCGGCGCTGAAATTCAAGTCCAGGTAGTAGCCGTTGGACAGCAGCACCGGGTGGCCCAGTTTGGCGGCCTCGTTCAGCCCTTTTTTGCCCCGCCAACTCTGGATGACTGCCTCCTTGGGCAAATCGGGGCCGAGGATTTCGTCCCAGCCCACCATGATTTTGCCGCGCTTTTGCAGCATCGCCAGCACGCGGCGGTTGAAATAGGTTTGCAGCTGGTGCTTGTCCACGGTTTTGCCGTCGGCCTTCACCATGCCTTTCTCGCGCATGAAGGCCACAATCCGGGGATTGCGCCGCCACTGCCGCCCGTCGTTCTCGTCGCCGCCGATGTGGAAATACGGGTCCGGGAACAACGCCGTCATCTCCGTGAAAAGCGAATCGAGCAGCGAATACGTGGTTTCGCGGGTGGGGTCCAGGGCAATGTTCAGCACCCCCCACTTCGGCGACACGCCGTAGGTGGAGTCGTTGGACGCCAGGCGTGGGTAGGCCGCAATCCAGCTGGTGGCGTGGCCCGGCACGTCGAATTCCGGCACCACCCGGATGCCCCGCGCCGCCGCATACGCCAGCACCTCGCGTACGTCGGCCTGCGTGTAGTAGCCGGTGGCGCCGCCTATTTGGTGCAGGCGCGGCAGCACGTTGCTTTCCACCCGGAAGCCCTGGTCGTCGGCCAGGTGCCAGTGCAGCACGTTCAGCTTCACGGCGGCCATGCCGTCGAGGTTGCGTTTGATGACGGCCACGGGCATGAAGTGCCGGGCGCCGTCAATCAGCAAGCCCCGCCACGCAAAGCGGGGCTGGTCCTGGATGTCCACTTCGGGCAAGTAATGGTGGCGGCCTCCGGGCTCGGGCTGGGGCAACTGTTCCAGCGTAGCCAGGCCACGCAGCACGCCCAGGCTGGTGGGGGCGTCCAGCAGCACGCCGGCCGGCGTCACGCGCAGGCTGTAGCGTTCCTCGTCGAACTTCTCGGGCAGCCCCACCCGTCCGTAGCGAATTTGGAGAGGCACCGTGGCGCCAGCCGCCAAATTGCGGCCATCGCGCTGCAGCCGCCCCAGCGTCCGCGCAATTGCCGCCGTCACGGTTGGGTCGGCGGGGCCTTGCACCTGGGGCTTCAGGGAAAATTTCCACCCTAAACTGCCGTTTCCCCAGCGTACTTCGGCGGGCAGGGGCATCAGGCTGGGACGCGTTTGGGCCAGGGAAAAGGTGCTGAAAAGCACCAGCAGGGTGCTAAGACAAATCCAGAATCTCATCATTTCGGCAAAGTACGGGGTTTGCCGATTCTGAAACGGGCAGGTTTGCCCAATTTGCCGAAGTTTTGGGCCGTTTGCCGTCTTATGAAATCTACTTCTTGGTTCGCGTGGCTGTGCTGCAGCCTTTTCATTGTGGGCGTGGGGCTGGCGGGGCACAACCTCGGGCCCGGCTTCCGCGACCGTGGCCCCGTTCGGGTGATTGTGTGGGACGTGTCGGGCTACTACCTCTACTTGCCAGCCATTTTCATTCACCACGACCTAAAGGAGCTGCGCTTTCACGACCAATTGCTGCGCGACTACGGCCCCACGCCCGACTTCCAGCAGGCCTTTCGGCACCCGGCCAGCGGGCACTACGTCATGAAATATTCGGCGGGCATGGCCGTGCAGTACCTGCCGTTTTTTCTGGCGGCGCACGCGCTGGCCGCCCCGCTGGGCTACCCCGCCGACGGGTTTTCACCGCCTTACCAAATTGCCCTGCTGCTGGCCAGCCTGCTGGTGGCCGTGCTAGGGCTCTTTTTGGTGCGGCGGGCGCTGCTGCCGCGCTTCGGCGAGGGGCCCACGGCCCTGACGTTGCTGGCCATCGTGCTGGGCACCAATTACCTCAACTACAGCGCCCTTGGCGGCGCCATGACGCACAACTGGCTGTTTGCTTGGTACGCGGGGCTGCTGTTGCTCACGCCCGCTTTCTACGAGCGGCCCACCCTGGCGCGGGCGGTGGGCATAGGGGCCGTGGTGGGCCTGATGGCCCTCACGCGCCCCAGCGAAATCCTGGCCGGGCTGATTCCGCTGCTGTGGGGCCTGCGCCCGGCCGGGGCGGCGCTACCGGCGCGGCTGGCCTTTTGGCGGCAGCACGCGGGCCTGCTGCTGGCGGCGGCGCTGGTGGGGGCGCTGGTGCTCAGCATTCAGCCCTTGTATTGGCACTACGTGAGCGGCGACTGGGTGGTGTATAGCTACCAGAACCAAGGCTTTAGCTGGCTGCGGCCGCACTTGTGGGACGGCATTTTTAGTTTCAAGAGCGGCTGGTTGCTGTACTCGCCGCTCTTGCTGGTGGCACTGGTGGGGTTTGGGGCGCTGCGCCGGCAGCAGCCGGCGGCATTCTGGCCGCTGCTGGTGTTTATGGTGCTGTTCACCTACGTCACCTTCGCCTGGGACGAGTGGCTGTACGGCGGCTCGCTGGGCCAGCGGGCCATGGTGCAGAGCTACGCCGTGCTGGCCTGGCCCTTCGCGGCGGCCCACCGCTGGCTGCTGGCCCGGCGCCGGCGGCTGCTGGCGTACCTGGCAATTGCGGCGCTGGCTTGCTACTACAACCTGTGGCTGACCTACCAGGCCGACCGCGGCGGCTTGCTGGTGGCCGGCCAAATGACCCGGGCGTACTGGTGGCGCGTGCTCGGGCGCTACGAAGTGCCCGCCGAAGCCCGCCTGCTGCTCGACACCAACTACGATTTCACGGGCACGCCGCGCAACTTCCGCGTGCTTTGGCAGCAGAACTTTGAAGCCGAGGACGGCGCAGCCTGTGGGCAGCCCGCCCTGCAAGGCAAGTGCTCCTTGCTGCTCGACAAGGCCCACCCGCGCAGCCCCGACTACACCATTGCGGCGCGGCGCGGCAAGTTCAGGTGGGTGAAGGGAAGCGCGCTGGCCAGCAGCACGCAAGGCGAACAGGTGGAGGGCCAGATGACCCAGTTCGTGGTGCGGTTTTGCCAGGGCCCCCGCATCGTGCGGGAGCGGACGGTGCAGTTCCAGCGGGCCCTGCAACCCAATTGGCCGCAGGAGCTGCATTTCTACATCAAGGCCCCAAACGAGGACTTCGACCGCCTCACGGTGGTGTTTCTGCACCACGGCAACGCCACGGTTTGGTTCGATAACGCCCAGCTGGTTGCGTTCGATGAGTAGGTGCCTGGGTCAAATCAGCCCGCGGGCTTTGAATTCCAAGTACTTATTGATGGTGTTCACCGTCAAATCCTTGGGCGCTGTGAGCAACGAGTAGATGCCGTAGCGCTGCAACTCAAGCACAATTTGCCGCTTTTCCTGCGCGAATTTTTCGGCGATGGTCTGGTTGTACACTTCCTCGGTGGTCGTGGCGGGCGCATCGAGGTATTCACGCAGCTCGGTATTTTCAAAGAAAACGACGAGCAGCAGGTGGTCTTTGGCCAAGCGACGCAGGTAAGGGAGCTGCCGCTGCATGCCGTGCAGCGTCTCGAAGTTGGTGAACAGAATGAGCAGGCTGCGCTGCTTGACGCGGGCCCGCACCGTGGCGTAAAGCAGCTCGAAATCCGTTTCGAGGTACTTGGTTTTTTGGCGGTACAGAATTTCCAGCAGCTTCAGCAAGTGGCCGGGGCGGCGGTCGGCCGCCAGCGTGGCGCCGGGCCGGTTCGAGAACGTGACCAGGCCGGCTTTGTCGTGCTTGAGCAGGGCAATGTTGCTGACCACCAGCGTGGCGTTGATGGCGTAATCCAGCAAGCTCAGGCCATCAAACGGCATGCGCATCACCCGGCCTTTGTCGATGAGGCAGTACACCTGCTGCGCCCGTTCGTCCTGGAAGTGGTTCACCACCAGCGCATCGGCGGCGCCGGTGCCGCTGCGGCGGGCCGTGGCCTTCCAGTTGATGCTGCGCGGGTCGTCGCCCGGCACGTAGGGCCGAATCTGCTCGAACTCCATGCTGTGGCCCACCCGGCGAATGCGTTTCACGCCCACCTCCGTGAGGCGGTTGTGAATGGCCAGCAGCTCGTACTGCCGCATTTGCAGAAACGACGGGTACACCGGCACGGTGCGGCCCTGCTCGTAGCGAAAGCGCCGGCGCGCTAGTCCCACTGGCGACGCCGCGTAAATATTCAGCGCCCCAAACTCGTACTCGCCGCGCTTGGTGGGCCGCAGCTGGTAGTTGATGATTTGCGTCTCGCCGGGCCGCACCGCCACGCAAAACAGCACGTCACGCCGCTGAAACTGGTGCGGAATTTCGTCAATCGTCTCCGCCTGAATGGGGAAGCGGTAGCGGTTTTCGAGGTAAATCTGCACGTCGTTGTCCGAGCCGTTGGCCAGCTTGTCGCCCATCACGCGTTGGCCAAATACGGGCGCGGTTTTGTCCCGGGAAGGCGCGTAGAGCAGCAGCGCATCCAGCAAAGTCAGCACCACGAACAGCCCAAGCGCAATCTGCATCGGCCCCAGCAGCCAGGGCAAGAAAAACGCCACCACGAAGCCCGTGGCCAGTAGGGCTACAATTAAGAAAAAGCGCTGGGTGAGGAAGAAGGACAATTAAAAATTGAGAATTAAAAATTAAAAAGTCATTTAAGTTATTCCTGTGGGAGTCTCGTTGAAATAATGATGGATGCTAGAATCCGCTTCAATTCTTCAGCGTCGTTGATAAAAGAATTGGCCAGCTTGAAATTAAGGCATTCGGTATCGCGCAACAGGCGCAACCAATAGTGGGCTTCTCGCGCTTCTTTATAAGCAATGCTGCACTTGGCTGCAAAATCACGGCGCGAAAAGGCGCCTACTGCTTCCTCAGCGTTTGCACCAATTGAGGTGCCGCAACGCAGTAATTGGTCAGCCAGGGGACGGGGCTGTTTATCCTGCAAAAGTTGCTTGTAAAGGAGTATAATGCGCCTTGAAAACGCATAGCTTTTAATAAGCACCGGATTCTCCTCTTTCATGCGCACGCCCCATTGTTAATTTTTAATTCTCAATTTTTAATTGATTTTCTTAGCGCGGTACTTCAATCTGCTGCATAATCTGCTTCACCACCTCGTCGGGCGTGCCGCCTTCCATCTCGCGCTCCGGCGTGAGCATGATGCGGTGGCGCAGCACGCTGGGCGCCAAAAACTGCACGTCTTCCGGCGTCACAGAATCGCGGCCGCGCAGGGCCGCCAGGGCTTTGGTGCCGTTCAGCAAGGCCAGCGAAGCGCGGGGCGAGGCGCCCAAATACAGCGCTTTGTGCGCGCGCGTCTGGCCCACCAGCTTGGCGATGTATTCCAAAATATTGGCCT
>DASVTG010000188.1:0-7406 GCA_036387695.1 Hymenobacter sp.
GGGCGGACGCCAGATGAGGATGACAGTACTGCCGGGCTACGCTCAGCGCGACAAGCTTTTTCATAGGAAGCTTTTGCGGTGTTAGCAAGCCTACTTTTCAGTGTTGTATTTGCGTAGGTATTCGCGCACTTTCAGGCCGGACTCTTTCAGGTCCTCGTCCTTCCACTTGCCCGTGTCGCTGGCTGTTTTTTTGAGGATGGAGCAGGTTTCGTCCTTGTCCGACACCGACCAGGTAATCCAGCTTAAGCGGTGGGCTTCCATCCAGTCGATGTATTCCTGCCACGCCGCGTAGTTCAGCGGGCCGTCGCCCGAGGCTTCCATGCCGGCCGACTCGGAGATGAAAATCGGGAGGCCGCTTTTCAGGGCCTCGTCGGTGCGGTCGCGTAGGGCTTTTTGGTGCGTGGCGGCGTAGAAATGCATCGTGTACATCAGGTTCTGCTGGCCCTTGATGGGGTTGGCGGCGGGCAGGTTCACGTCCTGGTCCCAGTGCGGCGAACCGACCAGGATGACATTGTCCGGGTCGTTTTGGCGGATGACTTTGATGACCTCTTCGGCGTAGGCTTTCACCTCGTCCCAGGTTTCGTAATCGGGCTCGTTGAACACCTCATAAATGATGTTGGGGCGCTTGCCGTACTTCTTCGATACTTCCCCAAAAAAGGCCTTGGCTTCCTCCAGATTGATGTTGTGGCTGTGCCAATCCACGATGACGTAGATGTTGCTCTTGATGGCGCCGTCAATCACGGCGTAAACCCGTTCTTTCGAGAAAGCCGGGTCTTTCTTGTAGTTCCGGTTGCCAACTTCGATGCCCATGGCGGCGCGCACCACGTTGCAGTTGAAATCCTCTTGCAGCCACTGCACGGCTTCTTCGTTGTAAAAGCGCGGCCACTGGCTGTGCCAGCCAAAGCTGAGCCCGCGCAACACCACAGGCTCGCCGTTTTTATCCACCAGCTGCGTGCCTTTCACGCTCAGCTGCCCGTGCCGGCTCACAAATTTCGACTTCTTGTTCACGGCAGTTTCGGAAGCCGGCAAGCGCCCCGTTTGCTGGTGCGCAGCTGCTGGCAGTAGCACCGCTGTCAAGCCGGAAAGCGCGATGATTTTTGCTAATCCCCACATGGGTTCAGGGTTTTAAATGGAATGAGGCTGCGGCTGATTGCTCACCGGGCTACAGCTTCTTGATGTCCTTTTTGCTGCGGTCTACCACGGCGTCGGGGCTGTTTTTCAGGGCCACGGCGGCGGCTTTGGGGTTGTTGGGCGCGCCAGTGCCCGTGAAGTGATGCACCCGCAGGCCGGTGACGTGGTGGGTTTCGATGCCGTGAGTCAGGAAAGGCGCCCGCGGGTTGGTCCACTCCAGCTTGAAGTCGTTAATGGTGAGGCCGTTCACGTGTTCGGCCAGGAAGGCCGGAATGTCGCGGGCAAACAAGCCAAACTTAGGGTCGGAGTTGCCGCGCAGGTCCACGTTGCCCCCGGCCACGTCGTTGAGCGGACTATCGGCAAACTCCAGGCGCAGGCCGTTGAAGGTGATGTCTTCCAACGCGCTTTCGGCGGTCCCGTAGAGCAGGATGCCGTTCTCGGCCTTGCAGGTGACGTTGTTAAACGTCACGTTCTTGATTTTGCCAAGCGTCACCTTGTCCTTGCCGCGGATGGCCGAAATGTGGATGGCCTCGCCGTTGCCCCACCAGTCGCCGGTGCGCAGCTTGGTTTCGATGCGCACGTTGCTGAACGTGAGGTTTTCAATCGAGCCCTCATCGCGCAGAAAAATGCCAATGCCCCGCGTCGAGTTAGTGATGTTGCAGTTGCTGACGTTGACGTTGCGCACCGAATTCTGGTCCAGAAACCCGATGCGGATGCCGCTGGAGTACGACTGGATGTTGCAGTTGTTGATGTTGATGTTTTCGCACGGGTGCTTGAGGCCGCTAAAGCCCGCGATTTCGAAGTGGTGGTCGTAGCCCACAATGGCCAGCCCGTCGTCGCCGGAGCGGATGTCGCTGTTTTCAATGGTCACGTTGCTGGAGCTCGTCACGTCGATGCCGTCGGCGTTGGGCACCAGCATGCCCGTCCACAGCCGGATGCCGTCCACGTTCACGGCGTCGCAGTCGGCAAAGTGCATGGTCCAGAAGGGCGAGTTGAGCAGCGACACGTCGGTCACGCGCACGTTGCGGCACTTCGAGAAGATGACCATCTGCCGGGGCCGGTCCTTGGGCACCACCGGCCCGTCGCCGATGCCGCTGGCCACGCGGCGGTAGTTATTTTTCTGCCGGGTGTAGCGTGTGGTAGCCGAGTCCAGCGTCTTGGCCTTGGTGAAGTCGTAGAACACCTCGTTGTTGCCATCGACGGCGCCGTGCCCGGTCAGCGACACATTCTGGGCATCGACCGAGTACAGGATGCCGTAGCGGTTGGTGCCAAACTCCGGTACCGAATACGTTTGATAATCGGTGAGATTGGGGCTGCCCTTGAGCACGGCCCCGTCGTTGAGGTGCAGGTTGACGTTGGTTTTGAGGTTGACGGTGCCCGTGAGGTAGGTGCCCGCCGGCACTTCCACTATGCCGCCGCCGCCACGGTTGCAGGCATCCACGGCCTGCTGAATGGCCCGCGTGCTGAGCGTTTTGCCATCTCCCACGGCCCCGTATTTCGTGATGTTATAGGTCTGGGCGAAACTTGGCGAGGCAAGCAGGGCCAGGGCTCCAAGGAGAAAATACAGTCGAGTCATGGGTGGGGTTTGGGAGGAATAAAATGCGAAAGTTCAGCTTGCAGCCGCCGGGAGCTAGGCCCAGTCAAAGGCGGTGGGCACGCCGTTGAGGCGCCATTTGGTGGGCCATTGATTGGTCAGCCAATCCAGCGGCTCGGCCACGGGCTGCACCCGGGCGGCCGCCGCAAAGCTTTGCTTGATGGCCTGCCGCTGGGCTTCGCCCACCGCCTCGGGCTGCGCCGAGATGAAGAGCGGGGCGCCGCTTTCGGCCAGCAGGCGCATCCACTGCTCGTTTTTCTGCCAGGGCACTTTCGGCGTCAGGCCCACGCAGTCGCCATCGGCGGCGTAAAAAGTATTGTGCTGCACCAGGCGGAAGCCCATGGT
Organism: Hymenobacter sp.; assembly: GCA_036387695.1. GTDB lineage: Bacteria > Bacteroidota > Bacteroidia > Cytophagales > Hymenobacteraceae > Hymenobacter. Next base: position 3,071 of record DASVTG010000188.1, read on the forward strand.
GTTCACGCCCATTTTGCGGGTGCGGTCCCATTCTTCGCCGCTGGTGTCGTCGCCAATGCGGTTCAATTCAAACAAGCCCGCCGACAAGTGGCTGACGGTGTTGCAGCCAATCAGGTACATCGGGCCGGCCGCTTCCCGAATGGCGCGGTACATGTCGAGAATAATTTCCGCGGTGGTGCGGCTGTTGTCGTACAAGCGCCAGCCGGGCGCGGTGAGGCCGTCGGTCATCTCAAAGCCCCAGCGCCCCAGCAGGTCATACGTCGTGAAATCGTGCTTCACCAGGTCGTAGCCCCACTGCGCGTGGGTGCGAATGACGGTTTGGATGCGGGCGAGGTTTTCCGGGATGGAAGGGTCCAGCACGGGCTTCTTGGGGTCGTTGCGCCCGGCAATGCTGGGCAGCAGCAAGTTGGCTTTGGCCGTGTGCGGGGCGCACAGCGGGCGCGTCCAGAGGCCGGGCCGCATGCCTTTCTGGCGGATGTTGCCGGCCAGCGTGCTCATGTCGCTGAACTTCTGGTTGGGACGCGTGTAATCGTCCTGCCAGCAGCAGTCGTTGGGCAGCAGCGGCGAGAACGCCGCCCAGCCCGCATCCACCACCGAAAACGGCCGGTTGTTGCCGCTCGGGGCCAAGTCGGCGAGCAGGGCCGTGTGCTCCATGATGAGCGCGCTGGAGTTGCGGCCGTAGGCAAAATACCAGTCGTTGATGCCGTACACCGGTTGCTTGGGCAAGCGCGGGTGCTCGCACATGATGCGGCAGAAGCGGCGGGCGGTGGCAAAGGTGTTCTCCTTTTTTTCGTTCTGGGTGGTCACGATGGCCGCAGCAACGAGCGTGCGCACACCCAGCTGCACGCCCACGCCGCCGCTGGTGGTGTCCAGGTTCAGCTGCATGGTGCCGCCGCCCACTTGCCAGCTGCAAAACGCCGCGCAGCCCGTTTTCACCCCAAAGCAGGTAGTGGCCGCGCCCCCTTCTTGCTGAATGAAATACCACGGCAGCCGGCGCGTGGCTACGGGCGCCTCAAAAGCCACGTTGCCGTAAGTCCGCTCCCACTGGTCGCCGCAGATGGTGGCCGCGGCCGCGGGCGCGTACGGCCAGCGCAGCTGCACTTCCCGGAGGGCCTGCGTCGGCGACTGCACCGCCACTTGCAGCGCGTTCTGATGGTAGCTCAGGCCCACGGTGATGTCCTGATACATCCACGTTTTCTTGTCCGCAGATGTGAGGGCATGCAGGCCGTCGGCCAGCTGCACAAACACCGCTTCGGGCAGTTGCACCGTGGGGGGACGAGGGGCTCCCTCGCTAACTCCCGGCCACAGCAGCAAGCCCGCCAGGCTCACGCCCGTCAACTGTAAAAAGTGGCGTCTTTCCATGGTCAGCAGTGGTTGAGAGGCAGGAATTACTTGGCGGGATAAATCCGGGCCGCCCAGCCGCCGCCGGGGCTCAGGGCAATTTTCAACCGGTCCTTCGACGACACTTTCACTACTTCGCGCTTGTAGTCGGTGGGGTCGCGGTCGGCGTTTATACCATCGCGGAAAATGACGGCTTCGTAATTCCCATCGCCGAGGAACGAGCAGTCCAGGGTCATTTCGCGGGCGTTCCAGTTGCTCATGGCGCCCACGTACCAGGTGTCGGCTTTTTTACGGGCCAGGGCCACGTATTCGCCCACTTTGCCGTCGAGGGCCACCGTTTGGTCAAACACCGTGGGCACCTGGGCAATGAAATCGGTGCTTTCCTGCTCCTTTTGGTAGGCCGTGGGGCTGTCCGCCAGCATCTGGAGCGGGGCTTCAAACACCACGTACATGGCCAGCTGGTGGCAGCGCGTGCCCTGGCTCATGGGCAGCGAGCCGCTGGGGCGAAAGTCGGCTTTGGTGGCGTTGCGCATGGCGCCGGGCGTGTAGTCCATGGGGCCGGCCATCATCCGGATGAAGGGAATCGAGACGTCGTAGCGCGGCACGTCATCGTTGGGAGTCCACTTGTTGTTTTCCAGGCCTTTCACCCCCTCGTAGCCGATTACGTTGGGGTAGGTGCGCTGCAGGCCGTCGGGCTTGTGCATGCCGTGGAAGTCCACCAGCAGCTTGTGGTCGGCGGCCTTGCGGGCCAGCTCGTACGAGGAGCGCACCATCTTCTGGTCGTCGCGGTCGAGAAAGTCAATCTTAAAGCCTTTCACGCCCATGGCGGAATACTGCTGGTAGGCTTGTTCCATTTTCTCGGTGAGCGAGCGCCAGTTGGCCCACAGGATGATGCCCACGTTCTTCTGCTTGCCGTAGGCGATGAGCTCGGCCAAATCAATTTTCGGCGAGATTTTCAGGAAGTCGGTTTCCTCCGACCAGCCCTCGTCCAGAATCACGTACTCCAGCTTGTTGGCGGCGGCAAAGTCGATGTAGTACTTGTAGGTGGGCGTGTTGAGCCCGGCCCGGAAGTCGACGTGCGAGATGTTCCAGTCGTTCCACCAGTCCCAGGCCACCTTGCCGGGCTTAATCCAGCTCGCGTCTTTCACCCGCGAAGGAGCCGCCAGCTTGTACACCATGTCGTTGTTGGCCAGCTCCTTGTCTTGCGCGCTGACCACCACGGCCCGCCACGGAAACGTGCGCGAGCCGCGGGTTTTGGCGATGTAGTTTTCGCGGCGGGGCACCACCAGCTGCATGTTGTGGAAGCCGCCGGCGGCTTCTTCGGCGGGGTAGCGCGCAAAGTCGGCGTGCAGGCCCGGCGCGGCCCCGCCCCGCTTCAGGAACATGCCGGGGTAGTCTTCCACGTCGGCTTCCAGAATGACGGCCTTTTTCTGCTCGCCCACGGCCACCAGCGCCGGCAAAAAAGCCAGCGTGTCGCGCTTCACGCCCGAGAGCTTCTGCACCGAATACAGGCTTTCGAACGAGGAAATGTACTGGTCGGTGGGCACGCGCAGGTCGCGCACGAACGGCACCAAAGACTCGTAGTCCTGCGCAAAGTTGAAGTCGGCCTGCTCGCTGAGCACCGTCAGGTTGCCCTTGCGGCTGGTGACGAAGCGGTAGGCCACGCCGTCGTTGTAGGCCCGGGCCACCAGCCCGTAGCCGCCTTTCAGCGTCAGGGTCAGCTGGTTGTAATTGTCAATTACCTGGCTTTTCTTGTAGATGGGCGTGGCAATGGTGGTGTTGACGGACGTGGTTTGGGCCTTGCTCACCACCGGGTTTTTGCCCAGCACTTCACCGCCGGCCAGCGTGAGCGACACCTCCGACGGGGTGATGATGGGCGTGGCTTCGTGCTGCACGGACCAGCGCAGCGCGGGGCCACCGGCTTGCACCAGCAGGTCGAGCTTGCCGTCGGGCGATTTCAGGTGGTAGTCGGTGCTTTTTTGGGCGTGGCCCGCCGAGGCGGACAAGACGAGGCTGCCCAACAGGGCCAGGTGGGATTTCATAGGGGAAGGGAAAAGGTCGAGTAAGCCCGCGCCCAACCGGCGGCGCGGCGGACAGAAAAATCGTTTAAGCACCGCCAAGAAACAACATTTGAAACAAATGCCGCGCTGCTACCTTCGTCCCTGCCTTGTTTATTGCCGGCCCGCAGCGCCGACGCGCCGGCGGGCCCCGTTGCCAACCGAATGGCAAGTGCGGTGCAAGCACTGCCAGCCAACCAGCCACCTCCTTTCTCACAGCGTGAAACCAACCACCCTCCTCCCCCGCCTGCTGCTCTTCCTGCTGGCCTGGGGCGGCCTGGCCCCCGCGCCGGCCGCCGCCCAGCCCACCCAAATCCAGTACCTCTCCGGCCGCGGCAAAGACGACCCGGTGAAGTGGGATTTTATGTGCACCCGCGGCCGCAACAGCGGCAAGTGGACCAAAATCGGGGTGCCTTCCAACTGGGAAACCCAGGGCTTTGGCACCTTCAACTACGGCTTTGGCAAGGAAGACCCCGAGGAAGCCGGCCTGTACCGCCGCACTTTCTCGGTGCCTGCCGCCTGGCGGCAAAAGCGCGTGTTCCTCGTCTTCGACGGCTCGATGACCGACACCGAGGTGAAGGTGAACGGGCAGCTGGCCGGCCCCGTGCACCAGGGCTCGTTCTACCGCTTTCGCTACGACATCACGCCGCTGCTGAAGGTGGGCCAGAAGAACAAGCTGGAAGTGACCGTGCACAAGGTGTCGGCCAACGCCACGGTGAACGAGGCCGAGCGCACCGCCGACTTCTGGATATTCGGCGGCATCTTCCGGCCCGTTTTCCTGGAAGCGTATCCGCAGGAGCACCTGGAGCGCCTGGCCCTGGACGCCCGGGCCGACGGCTCGCTGCGGGTGGACGCGCACCTGGCCGGCATTCAGTCGGCCACCACGGTGCAGGCCCAGGTGCGCACCCGCGCCGGACAAGCCGTCGGCGCGCCGCTCA
>DASVTG010000189.1:0-15071 GCA_036387695.1 Hymenobacter sp.
GCGGGGCAACAACCGGAAAAAACGCACTGAAAATCGGAAAAACCGACGGAGAACAAGACCTTCCGGTCTCGCTGCGGGGCGCTATTTGGCGTCCCGCACTTCATCAATTGGTTATTGGGGTGAAGCACGATGCAAAATTACTGAATCATTTCGCCGAGCAAATTCCGGGTAATGTTAAGTTTTCATTGAGCCTTTTTTTGCAAAATTTTTGCGGGTGTTTTTTCTGCGATTAGAAACAGATAGCCGAGAATTTGGTCTCGTATGCCCCTGTAAATCTTTTTTCAACAAAATTTTGCGCTTGCGCTACACTTAGGCAAATCCGTAACTTTGACTCTTTGGTCCGCTACCGAAGCACTCACTTCCAGTGGACATGAAAAAGCCCGTGGTACTCGCCTGAGTGCCACGGGCTTTTTTACTGAACTGCCACTCTAGTTGGTCGGGCCGTTGTCGACGCGGGCTTCGATGGTGCTTTGCACGGTGCTGCTCACGGCCGAAAGGATGTTGTAGCCCGTGGCCGCCTCAATGGCGTCGACGGAGGTGCGGTAGCTGCCCCAGGTGCTGGCCAGGGTTTGGTTGTTGGGCGTGTTGATGGCGATGACGCGGGTGCCGGTGGTCACGCGGCTGGCGTCGGAGCTGCCTTCGGGCAGCACCACCACCACTTTCCAGCAGTTGCTGGGCACCGTGATTTTGCCACCGGCGATGGTGGTGGCGTAGCCGTTCAGGCCCGTGCCGCCGCTGCCGTAGCTGCCGCAGATGACGTAGAGCTCGTTGCCTTGGTCCACCAGGGTGCGGCAGTAGTTCTCCAGGCCGGCCCAGGTGCGCTGGTTGTTGTTGGCTGATTGGGGCATCATGTTCGTCATGAGAAACGTGGCCGAGTTGTCGGCCACCGAGCCGGTGCGGTCGGCGCTGGGGCAGTTGTGGCCGCGGTCGAAACCCGAACCGGTGTAGCTGCTGCTCGTGGCCCGGAACCAGCCCGAGGGCAGGGCGGCGTCGGCGGCAAAGTTGTCTTGGCGGGGGGTGCTGCCCAGCCACGCGCTGCTCAGGTGCCAGCTCACCCAGTTGGGCTTGCCCTTGTCGCGGTGGTAGGAGAGCGCAAACTGCGACTTGCTCAGCAGGTAGTTGGTGTAGTTGGTGGTGCTGGTGGTGGCGCCGCTGGGGTTGCCCATGGCCAAGTGGCTGTCACGGGTGGCGTCCTGGCTCACCACGGCGGCGGTGGGGTTGGCCGGGGCATTTTGCTCGTCTTTCGAGCAGGAAACGGCCAGGGCCGTGAGCAGCACCAAGCTGCTGATTCGGGAAAAAGTAAGCTTCATAAGCGGGTAAGAAAGGTGAAACAGGGTACGCTAACAGTTGAGGCAAAATTCGTCCCGCGCAATTGCCCTCCTGCTACCGTAGCGTTACGCTAGTGTTACTACTTAGCCAGCAATGAAAAAGCCCCGCCGGCAACGCCGGCGGGGCTTCTTGATTAATGGTTTGCAGAATGCAAAGGTGAATTAACGGTTTCCAATCACCAGGCGCTGAGTGGCCAGTTGCTGGCCTGCAGCATCGCGCAACACCATGTGGTAGAGGCCCGAGGACAGGCTCGGCAGCTGCAAGCCAGCGGCGGCGGTCGTCACGGACTGGCGGCTCACCAGCTGCCCCAGCTGCGAGTACGTTTCCACCACGCCGCCCGTGGCGGGCAGGTTGGCGCAGCGCACCTTCACGGTTTGGGCATCGGGGGCAGGGTTGGGGTACACTTCCATTTGGGGAGCCAACGCGGCGAGTTTGCCCACGGCCACGGAAATCATGGGCGAGAAAACGGTGGTGCCGTCCACGTCCACTTGGCGCAAGCGGTAGTACAGAACGTCCACGCCCTGGGCACCGGCTTCGGCGTCGCGGAGCTTATAAGCAAGAGCCGCGCTGCTGTTGCCGGCGGCGTTCACGCGGCCCACGGCCCGGAAGGCGGCGTCGCGGCCCGTCGAACGCTCCACGATGAAGTGGCTGCTGTTCTTCTCCGAAGCGGTGGTCCAAGCGAGGTCGGTGCCGCCGTTGGCCCACTTGCCGTTGAAGGCCGAAAGCGCAACGGGAAGCGGCACAATGGTGATGGGCAGGCTGCCGCTGCGGTCGTCGGCGAAAGCGTAGTGAATGGGGAAGCTGCTGAGGGCCGACACGCCCGAGGCAACCGTCAACTCAACCTTGGCGAAGGGGCGGGTGGTCAGGAAGGAGATTTCCTGCTGGCCGTTGGGCAGGAGGTTCAACGAGAGCAGCGAGGCCCCGGAAGCGCTTTCCAGCACGTTGCCCAAAGCATCGCGGGTGGTGATGGTCATTTGGCTCAGCGCGGCCAGGTCGAGCAAGTCCCCGCCGTTGCCGATTACCATGCCGGCGCGGTTGCCGGCCACGCCAGGAGCGTTGAGGCCCAGGGTGAGCGAGTTGGTGGCAAGCGCCGCCAGCGGCATGTTCATCGTGGCCACGGTGTTGGGGTTGTTGTCGGCGGCGCCGGCGGGGTTGCTCACGCCGCAGGTGCCCAGAATGCCCACGCAAATTCCGGTTTGCTCGGTTTGGTAGGTGTTGGTCGCGGGGGTAGCCCCGAAGTCCGACAAGGCGCGAGTGGTGCCCAGAAAGGCCTTGGGCTCCACGCCGAAGCCGTAGTATAGCTCCAGGTTGTCGAGGACGCTGAGCACGCCCACCCGCTCAATGCGCACTTCGTCGAAAGGCAGCTTGGTGGGAAAGCTTACCTGCGACTTGCCATCGGGCAAGGCCCGCAGTTCCAGAACGCCCGCACCACTGGCCGACTCCCCGGTGGCCACGCCGTTGCGGTAGGTGCTCACGCGCAGCCCCGACAGCACGCTCAGGTCCAGCAAACCGTCGTTGCCAATCACAAAACCGGCGTAGTAGCCGCCGGGAGCCGGCACGCCCGTGGCCAGTTTCACCGACAAGGCGGAGGGGCACGACACCGTGGCCAAGCTGTTGAACTGCGCGTAGTTGGTCAGGTCGCCGTCCACGGCGTTTTGGGGGTTGGCTACCCCGGCGTTGGCACACACGCTCACCACGCCGGCGTGCGAAGTGCCGGCGCCGTAGTAAGGCGCGAGGCCGGCGCCGGTGGCCGGGAATTGCGACAACACGCCCTTGGCCTGGGTTTGAACCAGCGAAGGCACGGCGTAGGCGTAGTGCACGTTCAATTTGTACGACGCGGTGGCCACGCCCCCGATTTCCAATTCAATGGCGGTGAAAGGCATGTTGGCCACGAACTCCAACCGCGTGGGCCGTCCGTCGCCTTCGAACAACGCTTTGGCCACCGCGGCCGATACTGTTTCGGTTTCCTGCGGGGTGATGCCGTTGTAGGTAATGAGCCGAATGCGGCCGAGGGCGTTCAGGTTCAGGAGGTTTTTGTTGGTGGCCACGTTGCTCACCACCACGCCGGCCCGGTCGCCTTTTGCGCCGGTGCCCGACAAACGCATCCGGATGGTTTCTGTTTCCAGAAGGCCGATGGCCGAGTTCATGGTGGCGTAGTCGTCAAGGCTGGCACTGCCGGCGTTCTCTGGGTTCTGCACCCCTCGGTCTATCGTTCTAACCCCAGCCACAAGCCCACCAACAACGATATTGACGCTACCAACCGAATAGGATGTGTAATTGGTGACACTCGCCGGGCCGCCGTTGGAATAGTAAGGAGTGCCAACAACAGCGTAAGCACTCGTCGATATTACAAGAGCAGCTATCAGCCACGCCCAGAACCGGACGCATGAAACCGAAGTATGAGTAAAGACCTGCATAGTGGACGGGAAAAATAATTTGGATACATTGGCACAGCGCCGCTCACCACCTTGCAATTCCGCGGCCACCTCATGTGCCAAAAGCTCACGCTTTAAAAATCAATAACATAGTTGTTGTGTCCTCACGAATTTTTGTTTCACTTTGGGAATTTATTCCTAAATCGGGAAAATAAATAATTTCTGGAAGCAATCCGACACGAAGTTGTATTCGTATGTCACTCGTTTTGGCAATTTTCTCAACTTTACCCACGCATTACACGCTATTTTTGCAATATAATTTTTCTAATAAGCCAAGCTGCCGCTCTGCCGCCCGCATCCCCGATGCTCGTGCCTTTGAGCTAACGGGACTCTTCACCTGATTTTCTATTCCATGACACCTACTCTACCGTTCAAAATTTTCGTCGTTGAGGACAATGAATGGTATGGCGAACTGCTTGTGCACCGCCTGGGGCAAAATCCCGACCACAGCGTGCAGCGCTTCACGACGGCCCGGGCCTGCTTGGACCAGTTGAGCGAAAAGCCCGATTTTATCACCCTCGACTACTCGCTGCCCGACGCAAAAGGCGAGCAAGTGCTGCGCCAGATTAAGGAAAAGCTGCCCGGCACGGAGGTCATCGTCGTCTCGGGCCAGGAGGACGTGAGCACGGCCGTGAGCCTGCTGCGCCAGGGCGCGTACGACTACTTGGTGAAGGACGAAAACACCCTTGACCGCCTGTGGAACATTGTGGGCAAGGTGGAGCAGCAGGTGCGGCTGCGCCGCGAAAACAACCAGCTGCGCCAGCAAATTGGGGCCCGCTACGGCCCCGGCCAAGCCATCCTGGGCGAGCACGCCTCCATTCAGCTGGTGCACTCGCTCATTGCCAAGGCGGCCCGCACCACCATTACCGTGAGCGTGAGCGGCGAAACCGGCACGGGCAAGGAATTGGTGGCCAAAGCCATTCACTTCCAATCGAGCCGGGCGGCGCGGCCGTTCGTGGCGGTCAACATGGCGGCCATTCCGCGGGAGCTGGTGGAAAGCGAATTGTTTGGGCACGAAAAGGGCGCTTTTACCGGGGCGGTGGCCCGCCGCGTGGGCCGGCTGGAAGAGGCCAACGGCGGCACCTTGTTTCTGGACGAAATAGCCGACCTCGACCTGAGCCTGCAAGCCAAGCTGCTGCGCGTGCTGCAGGAACGCGAAGTGACGCGGGTGGGCGGCAGCCAGCGCGTGCCTTTCGACGTGCGGCTGATTGTGGCCACCCACCGCGACCTGCTGGCCGAAGTGCAGGCCGGCCGTTTCCGCGAGGACCTGTACTACCGCCTGCTGGGCCTGCCCATTGCCCTGCCGCCGCTGCGCCAGCGCGGGGCCGACGTGCTGTTGCTGGCCGAGGTGTTCGTGCGCGACTTCTGCCACCTCAACAACCTGCCCCCGCGGCAGCTCACCGACGCGGCCCGCGAACGCCTGCGCGAGCACTCCTTTCCCGGCAACGTGCGCGAGCTGAAAGCCGTGGTGGAGCTGGCCACGGTGCTGGCCGACGGCGAGCAAATTGGCGCCGACGACTTGCCCCTGCGCGCCGGGCGCACCATGACCGGCGCCGGCAGCCAGCTCTCGCTGCGCGACCAGACCACCGCCATCGTGCAAAGCTGCCTCGACGAGATGGGCGGCGACGTGCTGGCCGTGGCCGCGCGGCTGCGCATCGGAAAGTCCACCATCTACCGGATGATACAGCAGCAGGAGCTGCACCTCGGCTAAGAAACTCGGCAGCGCGCCACTGCTTTATCTTTTTCTACCTTTCCACCCGCACCCTTCCGATGATGCGCCGCTCCCGTTCTTCCCGTTTTGCCCGCCGGGCGGCCGTGCCGGCTGCGCAGCGGGTGGCGCCGGCAGGCCCTGCTGCTCCCGCCGACAAGTGCGGTCCTTTGTTCGGGGCGGGCCTGGCCGACAAGGTTCCGCTCATCTTGTTCAGCTACGACTTGCAGCACCGGCAGCTGCTGCACTGCAACCGGCACTGCCAAACCGTGCTGGGCTACAGCAGCCAGGAGTTGCTGGCGCTTGGGCCCCTGCTCGCCACCGACATTTTGCACGCCGATTCCTTGGCCCAGCTCAAAGCCGACAACGTGCAGGCCCGGCTCCGCGAAGACCGGGTCCTGACCTGGGACTGCCGGCTGCGCCACCTCGACCGCAGCTGGCGGTGGCTGCGCATTCGGATTCGGGCCAGTGCCGTCGATTCGCAAGGCCAAGTGCGGGAAATAACGGGCAGCGCCGAGGACGTGACCCGCCACCGCGCCGCCGTGGACGAGCTGCGCCACAACCGCTACCTGCTGCGCCAAGTGGTGGATTTGGTGCCCAACCTCATCTACATCTACGACCTGATTCAGGAGCGCAACACCTACTCGAACCAGCGCCTGGAAACGACACTGGGGTACACCAGCGCGGAACTGCTGCGCTTTCGCAACGGCACCCTGCTGCCCCGCTTCGTGCAGCCCGCCATGCTGGAGCAATTGCGGGCCCATTACGACGAGCTGGCGCGCATGCCCGACGGCGAAACCCTGACGCTGGAAATTGCCGTGAACCACCGCGACGGCGCCCAACGCTGGCTGCGAACCACCCACACGCCCTTTGCCCGCGACGCCAGCGGCCGCGTCACCAGCCTGATTGGGGTGGCCGAGGACATCACCGAACGGCGCGCCGCCGACGAGCACAGCCAAGCCGCCACCGCCCGGCTTTCGGAGCAGCACCGCCTGTTTCGGCAGGTCATCGACGCCCTTCCGCACCCCGTGTACCTCAAAGACGGCAACGGCAACTACCTGCTGGCCAACCGCGCCATGGCCGCCCTTTTCGGGATGACGCCCGACGAGCTGGTGAAGCACGGCATTGCCAACGTGCCCGCCACCACCACCGGCGACACGGCCCGCTACATCCGGCAGGACCAGCAGGTGCTCATGACCGGCGAGGACCTGACGTTGGAGGAATCGTACACCTATCCCGACGGGAAAGTGTCGTGGTTTAGCAGCGCCAAACGCCTGTTTGTGCGCGCCGACGGCACGCCCCAGGTACTGGGCGTGGACAGCAACATCACGGAGCTGAAGCTGACCCAGCAAGCGCTGGAAGAGGCCGTTGGCGAAGCCGAAGTGGACGCGCAAGCCAAGCAGGACTTTTTGGCCAACATGAGCCACGAAATCCGGACGCCTCTGCACGGCATTTTGGGCCTGACGGGCGTGCTGGCCAAAACCACGCTGAGCCGCAGCCAGCACGACTACCTGCGCCTGATGGGCGAGTCGGCCGAGCACCTGCTCACGGTGCTGAACGACGTGCTGACCACGGCCCGCCTCGGGGCCGGCAAGCTGCGCCCCGAAGCCGCTCCCTTCAACCCGGAGGAGCTGCTCACGAGTTGTGCGGCCCTGCTCCGGCCCCGTGCCCGTGAAAAAGGCCTGCGCCTGCGCGTGGAAAAGCCCGCCGCGCTGCCCAAGGTGCTTGGCGACGCCCACCGCTTGCGGCAAGTGCTGCTCAATCTGGTCAGCAACGCCATCAAGTTCACCGCGGCGGGCCAGGTCCGGGTGCGCTGCCGCCCCGTGCCGCCCCCCAATACCCACGCGGGCCCGGCTGGCACGGTGTGGCTGCAATTTTCGGTGAGCGACACCGGCGTGGGCATTGCGGCCGAAACCTTGGAGAAGGTGTTTGAGCCCTTTGCCCAAGCCACGGCCAGCACCGACCGCCAGTACGGCGGCTCGGGCCTGGGGCTGAGCATTTCGGAAGGCCTGGTGGAGCTGATGGGCGGCGTGTTGCGGGTGAGCAGCGAGCTGGGCCACGGCAGCACGTTTGCTTTTTCCCTGCCGTTTCGGCCGGTGCCCGCGGCGGCGGCCGAAATGCCCGAAACGCCCGCGCTGGCCTCGGCCATGCCGGCGGCGGGGCGCGTGTTGCTGGTTGAAGACAACTTGGTGAACAGCCTGCTGGCGGAAACCGTGCTGCGCAACTGGGGCTGGCAGGTGACCACGGCGGCGAGCGGCCCGGCGGCCATTCAGCTGTTTGAGCACCGCACCTTCGACCTGGTATTGATGGACATTCAAATGCCGGGCATGGACGGCGAAACCGCCGCACAAGCCCTGCGCCAACACCCCGACCCCGCCCGGGCTGCCACGCCCGTCATTGCCCTCACGGCCCGCGCCGAGGCCGGCGAAGCGGAGCGGCTCCAGGCCGCGGGCTTTGCGGGCTACCTTTCCAAGCCCTACCGCGAAGAGCAGTTGCTCGACACCATGCACGCCGTGCTGTTGAGCCACGGCCAACCGCTCGTTGCCGAACCCACGCCGCTTTATTCCCCCACCCCTGCCATGTCTGCTGCCAAACCGCTTTACGACCTCAGCAACGTGCGCCAACTGGTGCGCCAGGACGAAACCATCGTCCGCCGCTTGGCCTGGGCTTTCATCGAAACCACGCCCGCCATCCTCACCGCCCTTGACGAAGCCCTGACCCGGGCCGACTGGGTGGCCGTGGGCGACGCCGCTCACCACCTCAAAAGCTCGCTCGACGGGCTCGGGGTCGAGAGCCTGCGGCACGTCATTCGCGAGATTGAGGCTTACGGAGTCAACCCGCCGGCCCCCGACCACGCGGCCCGGCAAGTGACGCAAGTACGCACCAGCACCGAGCAGGTGATGGCCGATTTGCGCACCGAATTTCCTGGGCAAGCCTAGCGCCTCCCGGCATGACGAATCCAGACCCAACCGACTTTATTCGCACCGACACAGTTGTCATCGGCGCGGGACAGGCGGGGCTAGCGGCGGCGTATTACTTACAAAAACGCGGAGTGGACTTCCGGGTGCTTGAGGCCGCCCCCGGGGCCGGAGCGGCCTGGGCCACGCGCTACGACTCGCTGCGGCTTTTTTCGCCGGCCTGGGTGAGCGGGCTGCCCGGCCGCCCCTGGCCGGGTGGCGCCCTGCGCTACCCTACCCGCGACGAAACCACGGCTTACCTGCGCGACTATGCCACTCACTTTAACTTCCCCCTGGACGCCAACCAGCGGGTGACGCGGGTAAGCACGGCCCCCAGCGCCGCCGGCTACGAGGTGCGCACGGCGGCGGGGCGCACGTATTGGGCGCAGCGCCTCATTGTGGCCACGGGGCCTTACACGGCCCCTCACGTACCGGCCTGGGCCGCGCAAGTGCCCGCAACCGTGGCTCAGCTGCACAGCCGGGACTACCAGCGCCCTGCCCAGTTAGCCGGCACCGGCCCGGTAGCAGTAGTTGGCAGCGGAAATTCGGCGTTGCAAATAGCGGCGGACTTAGCGCGCACCGGCCGCCCAATCTTTGTGGCCTTCGACGAGAAAACCCCGGCCCTGCCGAATAATCAATTCATGTGGTTGTTTTTGGTGCTAACGGGCCTGCTCAAGGTGCCGCGCCACACGCGGCTGGGGCAGCGCCTGTTTGGCCGGCCCGAGCCGGTGGTGAGCGGCGACTTGGCCAAGCTGCGCGGGTTCGCCAACGTCACGTTCATGGGCCGCGGCGAAGCGGCGTTGCCCAGCGGCGCCATTCAAGGCCGGCGCGCCGCCTCGCCCCCGCTCGACGCCGTAGTATGGGCCACCGGCTACCGGCCCGACTATGCCTGGATGGCCTTGCCCATACTGGAAGCCGACGGTCGCCCGCGCCACCAGCGCGGGCTGACGGCTGCACCGGGCGTGGCCTTTCTGGGTTTGGACTGGCTTGAAAGCCGCCGCTCGGCCCTGCTCAACGGTGCCGGGCCCGACGCGCAGCGCGTGGTGGCCGCCTTGCTAAAAATGCCGTAATCTTGTTGAAACCCGCTCGCGCCTTTCGGGGTTGAGAGTACTAGAAGCAGCTTCCGGAACGAGGCCGCCATTCTTCCACTAGATTCTCCTTAGTCTCATGTTTATTTTCATGCTCGGCCTGCTAGTGGCCACCGCTTTCCTCGCCTTCAACATGGTTTCCAACGTAAAGGAAATGTTGGCTCCCGTGCCCGTTCGGGTGAAATAGCCCCGCTTTGCGGTCATAAAAAAAAGCAGCCCAAAGGCTGCTTTTTTGTTTTCTGGTAGCGCCAAATTTCGCTTACCGGATGACCAGCTTGGTCATTTGGCTGGTGTTGTCGGCTTCGAGGCGCACGTAGTACAGGCCGTTGGCAAACTTGCTCAAGTCGAGCATTTTGGTGTACCGGTCGTTCATTTCGGTGAGGGTTTCGCGGTACATCACCGAGCCGATGACGTTCAACACGCTCAGCTCTACCTTTTTGCCTTGCAGGTTGTTGATGGTCAGGTGCACGATGCCCGTGCTTGGGTTGGGGTACACCAGCAAGGTTCTGTCGTCGCCGGGCTTGGCTTGCTGACCGGGGCGGTGCATGGCGCCGGCCGAGGCGGCGGGCACGGTGCGCAACAGTGGCCCCACGCCAACGCTGAGGCCAACGCACAGGAGCAGCGGTAAGAGTAAGCGTTGCATCATAGTAATAATTAGTGGGCGTCGGAACAAGCATAGGGCGCTTGGACTTAACGGTGGGAATCAGTTTTGGTTGGCAAAGGTACGGCAGCTAAACCGTTAGGCCTACTGGAATATACAGGAACCTCGATGGATTACGGTATTTTAGCTGCCATGGTTCTCTTTTTATCGACCGATTAAGTGGATATTTTATTGATTGGCGGAGGCTTAGCCGGCCTGGCCGCGGCCCTGGACCTGGCCGGGCGCGGGCACCGCGTGGCGGTGGTGGAACGCAAGCAATACCCTTTTCATAAAGTGTGCGGCGAGTACGTGAGCAACGAAGTGCTCCCCTACCTGCGGCGCCTGCACGCCGACCCCGCCCAATTGGCGCCCGCCGCCATCACGCAGTTCCTGCTCTCAGCGCCAGGCGGGCGCACGCTCACGGCTCCGCTCGACTTGGGTGGTTTTGGCGTCAGCCGCTACGTGCTGGATGATTTTCTGTATCAGCAGGCCGTGGCGCGCGGCGTGACGTTCTACTTAAAAAGCACGGTGACGGACGTGGCTTTTGACGCAGCAACGGACCAGCACCGCGTGGCCCTGGCCGATGGCCGCGAGCTGACGGCCCGCGTGGTGCTGGGCACCTACGGCAAGCGCGCCAACCTGGACCGGCAGCTCCACCGGGGCTTTTTCACCCAGCGCTCGGCCTACCTGGGCGTGAAATACCACCTGCGCCTGCCGGGCTTTCCGCGCGATTTGATTGCCTTGCACAATTTCGCCGACGGCTACGCGGGCATCTCGGCCATCGAAGGCGACAAGCTCTGCTTCTGCTACCTCACCACCCGCGCCAACCTGCGGCAGCACGGGACCATTGCGGCCATGGAGCAGGAAGTGTTGAAGAAAAACCCGCGCATACGCGAGATTTTGGGCGCGGCCGAGGTGCTGTACCCCCAACCCGAAGTCATCAACGAAATTTCCTTTGCCCCGAAGCAGCCCGTGGAACAGCACATCCTGATGTGCGGCGACGCGGCCGGCCTCATCACGCCGCTGTGCGGCAACGGCATGGCCATGGCTTTGCACGGCGCGGCCTTGGCCGCGGAAGCCACGCACCGCTTTTTAAGCAGCAAAACCTCGCGCGAGGGCATGGAAACCGCTTATTCCCAGGGCTGGAAGGCGCAGTTTGGGGCCCGGCTGCGCATGGGCCGGGCGGTGCAGCGCCTGTTTGGGGGGCCGCTGCTGAGCGAAGCCGTGGTGGGCAGCCTGCGCCACTGGCCGGGCGGCGTGCGGGCGCTGATGCGCCAGACGCACGGGCAAGAGTTCTGACGGCGGCTGGTGGTTTTGGCAGTGGCACTGGCGCCTGCGCCTGCGGCGGCGGGGATAACGCCAGAATCTTGTTGGCCTTATTTCACCTAAGCAAAGCGCAAAACCGTTTGTTGTACCGTAAGTAGTGGCGCCAATGTGCGGAGCATCCTGTACATTCAGCGGCCAGGACGCCTTTTTTCAGCTGATTTAACCCCCGAAAGCCTTTCCGGAATGCCGAGTTATTTAGGTGCCATCGGCACTGCGAACCCCATTCATCGCATTGCCCAGCCGCAAATCGCTGACTTCATGGCCCAAGCCCTGGCATTTGGAGACGACGACACGCGCAAGCTGCGGGCCCTGTATCGGGTGTCGGGGATAGCACACCGCTACTCGGTGCTGCCCGACTACGGCCGGACCAACGGCGACTACACGTTTTTCCCCAACACGCCCGGCCTGGAGCCTTTTCCGAGCGTGGGCCAGCGCATGGCGGTGTACCGCCGCGAAGCCTTGCCGCTGGCCACCGAGGCCGTGCGCGACTGCCTGCGCCAGGTGCCCGACGTGGCGGCGGCCAGCATTACCCACCTCGTCACGGTGAGTTGCACGGGCATGTACGCGCCGGGGCTGGACATTGAATTGGTGCAGGCCTTGGGCTTGCGCCCCGACGTGCGCCGCACCTGCGTCAATTTTATGGGTTGCTACGCGGCCGTGAACGCCGTGAAGCTGGCCGATGCCTTTTGCCTGGCCGACGCCAACGCCCGGGTGCTGATTGTGAGCGTGGAACTGTGCACCCTGCATTTCCAGAAGAGCCCCGAGGAAGACCATCTCATCAGCAACGCGCTGTTTGGAGACGGGGCGGCGGCTTGTTTGGTGCAGGCCACGCCGCTGCCCAACGGCGCGTCCAGTCTGGCCCTACAGGCTTTCCACTGCGGGTTGGAGCCCGATGGGCACGACGACATGGCGTGGCACATCAACGATTTTGGGTTTGAAATGACCTTGTCGAGCTACGTGCCCAAGCTCATTCAGCGCGGCATTCGCAAGCTCACCGATGGGCTGCTGGACAGCCTGCCCGTGCAGCTGGCCGACATCCGGCACTTCGCCATTCACCCCGGTGGGCGCAAGATTCTGGAAACCATTGAAGCCGGGTTGGGCCTGACGCGGGAAGACAACCGCCACGCCTACCGCGTGCTGCGCGACTACGGCAACATGTCGTCGGCCACGGTGCTGTTTGTGCTGCGCGACGTGCTGGCCCACGCCACGCCGGCCGACCACGGCGCGCCGGTGCTCAGCTTCGCCTTTGGGCCGGGCCTGACCATGGAAGCCATGCTCTTGCAATTGACAATGAGCAATGAACAAGTGACGGTGAGCCGCCGGGCAACGGGGGTTTTAACGGCAGTTGGCTGATGCACTTTTGGGCCGTTTATCTTACCATTGTTCACTGCTAATTGCTCATTGTCAATTGCTACAGCACAGAGCTTCCGGCCCCGAGTTGATGGACGACCTGACGCTGGCCACGGACGCGCTGCGCCAGAACCTCGACGAGTTGGAAACCATCAATACGTGGCTGGGCGGCTACCAACCCGTGCTCAATGCGCTGAGCCGGCTGCGGCCCCGGTTTCCTTCAGGCCGCCCGCTGCGCGTAGCGGACCTGGGCAGTGGCGGCGGCGACACCCTGCGCCACGTGGCCCGCTGGGCTCGCCAGCACAGCGTTGACGTGGCATTGACCGGCATCGACGCCAACCAATTCATGCTGGATTATGCGGCGGCCAAAAGCCGCGACTATCCCGAAATAGCTTACCGCAAATTCGATATTTTCTCCCCAGCGTTTCAAAATGAGCCCTACGATGTGCTCACGTGCAGCCTGTTTTGCCACCATTTCACCGACGACGAGCTGGTGACGCTGCTGTGGCAATGGCAGCGGCAGGCACAGCTGGCGGTGGTCATCAACGACCTGCACCGGCACTGGCTGGCCTACCACAGCATCAAATGGCTCACGCGGCTGCTGGGGGGCTCCTATCTGGTGCAGCACGATGCCCCGCTGTCGGTGGCCCGGGCCTTTACCCGGCACGATTGGGTGAAGCTACTGGCACAGGCGGGCATCACCAACTACGAATTGCGCTGGCGCTGGGCGTTTCGCTGGCAGGTTATCATCAGTTAACAATTATCAATTAACATTTAACAGCTGTTTTAACGGCGCATATAGCGCAGTCTGAACAGCTGTTAAGTGTTAACTGAAAAGCCTTGCCGCGGCGCGAAACGTGTTGGCGTGGGCTTCCACGATGTCAATGATGCGTTCGGAATAGCCGCCGCCCATGCACACCACCACGGGCAGCCGGTGGCGGTGGCACAGGCTGAGCACCAACTCATCGCGCTGCCGGCAGCCTTCGCGGGTGAGCGCGAGGTGGCCCAGCTTGTCGGTGGCCAGCAGGTCCACGCCGGCCAGGTAGAACACGAAATCGGGCTGCACGGCATCGAGCAGCCGGGGCAGGGTTTCGCCCAATAGCTTCAGGTACTGGGCGTCGTCGGTGCCGTCGGGCAGGGGCAGGTCCAGGTCGGAAGTTTCTTTGCGGGCGGGGTAGTTGCGGGCGCCGTGCATGGAAAACGTGAACACCCGCGGCTCGTGCTGAAAAATGGCGGCCGTGCCGTTCCCTTGGTGCACGTCGAGGTCCACAATCAGCACTTTTTGCACCGCGGGCACGCGGGCCAGCAGCCAGGCCGCGGCCGCCGCTTGGTCGTTGAGCAGGCAAAAGCCTTCGCCCCGCGCCCGAAAGGCATGGTGCGTGCCGCCCGCAATGTTGAAGGCCACGCCGTGCACCAGCGCCCGCTGCGCCGCCTCAATGGTGCCGCCCAGGATGGCGATTTCACGCTCAAACAGGGCCGCCGACCACGGAAAGCCCGTGGCCCGTTCCTCCTGCCGCGTGAGCTGGCCCAGCCGCAACCGCTCGTAGTAATCGGCCTCGTGCACCAGCAAAACATCCGCCACGGGTGGCGGCGTGGCCACAAAAAAATCGGCTGCCGTGGCCGTGCCTTCGCGCAGGAGTTGCTCGGGCAGCAGCTCGTATTTCAGCATCGGGAAGCGGTGCCCATCCGGCAATGGGTGGGCGTAGGAAGGCGCAAAAGCAATGGGAAGCATCATGCCGCAACAAATAAAAAGCTCGTTCGGCCGGCGGCTCATCGCACCCAGCGGACGGCATGAGCCCGGGCTGCTCCTATCGGCTGTATTATTTTATTATTTTTTGTACCTGCATGCACTTGATATTGCGGCCGCTGTGTTGCTTATTGCCTGTGCGAGTACGAACACCAGCTGCTGGCCAAGCTGAGGAAACCCCAGAGACATCAAAAGAAGCCCTTGCCACCCGTGGTCGGGGCTTTTTTCACCGATTGGCCCCTGCGGTTCGCGGGCTTGTCGCTTTTTCTTGTTTCAACCCGCCTACGGCAACAAGAAAAACCCTTATCGTGCTAGGCATTAAGGGCTTTGATGAGGCATATTGGGATTGGGCTCCGCCGTTTGCTAAACTATGCTGATGCTTGCCATAAAGAGCTGCGTCATGTTATTGAGTTCGTTCGAGAGGCCGTCCAAGGGCTTGCCCAGGGCCCACAGTTTGTCTTCGCGCTCTTGGGCGCAAGCTTCGTCGTGCA
>DASVTG010000190.1:0-4682 GCA_036387695.1 Hymenobacter sp.
ACTTCAATCGGACTGTGTGGAATTGAAATTCTGGGCGTTCTTCACCATCCGGGACTGGGTCCGTTACTTCAATCGGACTGTGTGGAATTGAAATAGGAGATGGCCTTCCTCAACAGCCTGCCCCCCACGCACTTCAATCGGACTGTGTGGAATTGAAATGTATTAGGCGGGGCGTTGCCTACGGGCATTTCCAACACTTCAATCGGACTGTGTGGAATTGAAATATAAAGAGGCGGCGCCGTTCTGGCCTTCGTCGCAAAACTTCAATCGGACTGTGTGGAATTGAAATAACGAAGATGATAACGCGCAAAGCGGCGTGCTTGAGACTTCAATCGGACTGTGTGGAAATCAATAAAAATCTTTGGCGTGCCTAATGGCCATACTAGGTGTAATTAAACTACTTTCCAACCAATTCTATATATTTCTTACTAGTAGTTGCAAGAAGCGCACAATTCTTGGGACATCGCCTCAATTACTTCGGCTTAATCGGCGCGGCGCTGGGCTTTTTTGCTGGAACTGGCGCGGACTTGATTAGTGCTGCGCCGCCTTGGGCTTCGTGCACCACCTTGCCGCCCACCATGGTCAGTTCGCTGGTCGTTCCCGGCAGGGCGGGCAGGGGCACGGTGAAAATGTCTTGCGAGAGCACCGCCAAATCGGCCAGTTTGCCTACGCTGAGCGTGCCTTTGTCTTTTTCCTGAAACTCGGCGTACGCAGAGCCCGCCGTGTAGGCCCGCACGGCTTGCTCGCGGGTGAGCGCCTCCTTGGGGTCGGCCAGCGTGGTGGCGAATAGGATGTTCAGGTAAGGATTGGATGGCCCGTCGGAGCCCAGGGCGAAGGGCACGCCGCCTTCCAGCAGCGAGCGGAAAGTAGGGCGCGCTTCCGGCGGGCCGGCGTGCTGCTTGTCCACGGCGCTGTTGATGTAGTGGGAAGGGTTCTGGACCACAACGACGCCCATAGCTTTGGCGCGGGGCTGCAAATCGGCCGTCACGCCATCGCCGTGCTCGAATCTCACGCGCTTGGGGCGCCACGTGGCGTCGTCGGCCAGTTCGCTCATGAGGCGCAGGACCAGGCTGGCCGTGCTGTCGCCGGCAATGTGCAGCATCAGCTGCTGCGGGCTCTGGAGGGCCGCGCGCAGCATCTGCCGCACGGTGTCGACCGGAAAATTCAGCTGGCCGTACCAGCCGGGCCGGCCGGGATAAGGCCGGCGCATCAGCGCGCCGCCTTCCAGGGGCGTGGCGTCGAGGATGTACTTCAGGCCATCGACGCGGGCCAGGGGCGCGGGCTGCCGGGCCACCCCGGCCCACTCCCGGTGGTTGATGCCTTGGGGCGTGGTCATGGGCATGGCAATGATGCGGTGGCGAATGGGCAGCTGGGCGGCGCGCACCGCCCGCAGGGTTTGCGCGGGCGACACACTGCCGGCCATGTTCTGCACGCTGGTGATGCCCAACCGGACCGATTCGGCCCCGTACGCCTTTAGCCCACGCGCCAGCACGCTGTCGGGCACCTGGCTTTGCAGGGCGCGGCGGGGGCTCCAGGCTCCGTACTCCAGCAGCAAGCCGCTGAGCTGGCCGGAGCCCGGCAGGCGCTCGAACGAGCCCCCGAGGGGGTTGGGGTCGCCGTCGGCAATGCGCAGCTGGCGCAGGGCCGCCGAGTTCACGATGCTGCCGTGGCCCCAGGGCGTGCGCAGCAGCACCGGGTGGTTGGGAGCCGCGCGGTCGAGGTCGGCCCGGCGTGCCTGGGGGTCCAGGAGCACGGCCAGGCCAATTTCGCCCATCAGCCAGGTGCCCGGCGGCAGGCGGCGCGCCAGGGCCGCCACCGTATCCAGTACCTGCGCCGTGGCGGGGCCGGGTATCGTGGCCGCTTTGGGAAAAGCAAAGGAACGCCCCACGGGATGGTCGAGCAGCAGGTGCGTATGCGCGTCGTTGAAGCCCGGCACCACGGTGCGCCCGCGCAAGTCGAGGCGGCGCGTGCGCGGCCCGGCCAGTTTGCTGATGTCGGCGGTGCTGCCCACGGCCACAATGCGCTCGCCGCGCACGGCCAGCGCCTGCACGTAGGGCCGGGCAGGGTCGGAGGTAAAGACTTTGCCGCCCGTGAGAATAATGTCTGGCGCGGGAGCTTGGGCTGCGGCTGCACGACTGACAAGCAATAAAGCGGCGGCGAGCAGGGTTCTCATGGTGGAGCTGTCGTTAAGAGGGTACCTTCCTGAGCCGCAGCTTTCGAGTGCGGGTCTTGAAAAGTAAGAGAATTTCGCCACATATCGCATATAGTATATGTTGCGATGGCAGCTAATTAACTGGGCCCGCAGCTGGCGTCTGCTCCCCCCAACGCAACGTCTGGGCAAGCTTAGCGGTCAAGCTCGTACACCCGCCATTATCTTGGTCCAATGTTCCAATTTCGTTTATTCGTCGTCCTTCTTGGCGGACTTGCGCTCGCTGCCTGTAGCAAAAAAGAGGCTTCTCCCGAAGCGGAACCGCGCTGCTCCAACTACGTGGCCGGCGACGTGGCCGTTGGCGTCCAACCCGCCGTGGAAGCACGGCAAGTGTTTGAGCTGGCCAATTCGCTGGGCTTGCGCATCGATTACATGAGCGGCTTTGCTTATGTATCGGGCTTGCCCGCCGACAGCCTGGCGTATGTGAAGCGGGTGCTCCGCAGCAAGCCTTACCTAAACACCCGCGGGTTTACCGGCGACTATGCCTTCGTGTACACCGACCGTAAAATTCACGTTGCCAACTCGCAGTTCGACCTGAACGCAGCCAATCAGGCCAATTGGCTGCAAACCCTCCAAACCCTTCAATTGGTGGACGAAGGCGGCGCCCGTTGCCAAAGCTGCAAAAGCGTGTTCCTCAAGGTTCCTGCCGGCTCGGAGCAGCGCTGGGTCACGGAGCTTGCCAAGAATCCCCTGCTTCGCTGGGCCGAGTTGAACTGCATTATCCAAATTCAACTGCATTGAGGTACTGGCGACGGTCGCCTCATCGCACCCCCACAAAGAAACCGCGGCTGCCGAAACTCAGGTTTCGGCAGCCGCGGCTTTTTGGTTGATACCACTTTTAGGCCACCGCGGCTTTGCGGCGGCCCTCCAATATGCGGAAGAACGAGCGGGTGTTGATTTCCTCGCGCGTCAGGCCGGTGGCTTCGATTTCTTCTTCCGAGATGGCGCCGCAGTTCAGGGCTTTCAGGAAGAAGTTGAGCAAGCCCTGGCCGGTGGCGGCGTCGTCGAAAATGTCGCCCGTGAGGGTGGAAATGGCGGCCCGCTCCACGAAGGTTTTCAAGCGGTGCACGGCATCGTCGTAGCTGCTCAGGAAGAAGTTGTAGGTGGCGGCGTAGCGCATGGGCAGCTGCGCGGGGTTCAAGTCCCAGCCCTGGTAGAAGCCGTTGATGAGCGAGTGCGTGCTGTGGTGGTAGGCCTGGCGCCAGGCGTTGTGCACGGAGTCCTGGTTTTCGCGCAGCTGGGCGTAGCTCAGGTTCTCGCCCCGGTGCGGGCCAATGGGCATCACGTTGGTGGCCCCGTCGGAAAGGAAAATGCCGGTGCCGCCCAGCGCCACCTTGGTCATGTGGTGGGCAAAGTCGCACACGGGGTGCGCCATGGTTTGGTACTTGGCCGTGATGCCACAACTGGCGGTGTAGTCGTAGGTGCCGAAGTGTGCCGCAATGCAGCGCCCCTCGCTGGCCCGGATGATGCGCATGAGCGGGTTGCGCCCCTCCTCGTCCATCACGATTTGCGTGGCTTCGACCATGGTTTCCATTTTGAGGGTACCCGGGGCCAGGTTGTTGGCCTTTTCCAGCAGCTCAAACAGGCGCACCATCGTCGTCATCTGCTCCGGAATGGTCACTTTGGGCAGCATCACCACGAAGTTGTCGGGCAGCTTGCCACCGGTTTCGGCCAGCAGCGTGGTCAGGAAAATGTCGAGCGTGCGCACGCCGCGGTGCTTCAAGTCCTCAGTGAAGGGCTTGATGCGGATGCCAATAAATGGCGAGAGCGTGCCCTGCGCCATGCCCTTGGCCACTTCTTTGGCGGCGCGCACGGCCGTTTCGTCCTCCTCCGCGTCGGGCCGGTTGCCGAAACCATCTTCAAAGTCGACGCGGAAGTCTTCCACGGCTTCGCGCTTCAGCTTCTGCACAATCTTGTTATAGACCGAATACGCCAGCCAGGCCGGCTCGTGCTTGCGCTCTTCAGGCGTCATGGCGTCGAGGCGCGCGGTGAGGGCGGTGATGTCGGAGGCCAGGGTGGGCAGGTGTTCGTGGTTTTTGAACTGCAGCACGCGGGCCAGTTCCACAAAATTGGGCGCATAAGTCTGCAGGTTGTTGAGGGCGATGTCGCCCATGCGCTTGCAGGTGTCAGCCTTAAATAGGTTGGCGCCGCCGTACACGGTGTGCACGGGCTGGCGGTCGGGCTTATCGCCGGGGTAGGTTTGCTGAAAGTGCAGGTTCGCCACGCCCAATTCGTCGAGCAGAGTGGCTTTGTCGGAATCTTGTAGACTGAGTTTCATGGTGGGAATTTAATAAGGCTGTAGAGACGCGACACTTTGCGTCTCAATCGTTGAACGGTGGTGTTCGAATGATTTTTCAACGGCGCGGGCGTCGAGACGCGACGTGTCGCGTCTCTACATGGTTCGGGCCATATCGCATCAGGAGCCGCGGTACGTGGCGTAGCCAAACGGGTTCAGCAGCAGCGGCACGTGGTA
>DASVTG010000191.1:0-3308 GCA_036387695.1 Hymenobacter sp.
GGCCAAGGCACAACTCAACAACATAATTTTGAACATGTCAAAAGACTAATGAAAGAGGCCTGAGCAATTACCAAATATCGGCTAATCTGGCCTTCTATCACAGTTTAGCTGCACAAATAAGTCCACTTGCGGTCAGGAAAATACGCGCCCTACCGCTGGCGGGCCGCCCAGGCGTCCATCTTGCGCTCCAGCACCGCCAGGGGCATGCTGCCGTCCACCAGCAGCTCGTCGTGGAAGGCCTTCAGGCTGAACTTCGGGCCTAGCTGCTTTTCGTAGCGGGCGCGCAGCTCCAACAGCTTCAGGTGGCCCGTCTTGTAGCTCAGGGCCTGGCCGGGCGAGGCCATGTAGCGCTCGATTTCGGCCGTGGCCAGCTGTTCGCTGATTACCTCGTTGTCCAGCATGTACTTGATGGCGTCTTCGCGGGTCATGCCCTTGGCGTGCAGGGCCACGTCCACCACCAGCCGGATGGCGCGGTGCATCTCGCCGCCCAGCGAGCCCACGTATTGGTAGGGGTCGGTGTAGAGCCCCAGCTCCTTGCCCAGGCTCTCGCAGTACAGCCCCCAGCCCTCGCTAAAGGCGCTATGGCCGCCGAAACGGCGGAATTTAGGCAGGCTGGTGTTCTCGTTTTGCAGCGAAATCTGGTAGTGGTGGCCCGGGATGGCCTCGTGCAAAAACACGTCCTCCATGGGCGGCAACGACGTCACGTTGTACTGCGTGGCATCCAAAATGGGTACGTAGAAAATGCCTGGCCGGGTGCCATCCGGCGAGCCGGCAAAGTATTGGGCGCTGGCCGACGCGGCCCGGTAGGCCTCGGTCTGTCGCACTTCAAACGGGGTTTTGGGGACGCGGCCGAACATCTTTTTGAGGTTGGGCATCATGCGCTGATGAATGGTCTCGAAGCCGTCGAGCACTTCCTGCGGCGTTTTGAAGGGCCGAAACTTCGGGTCGTTTTTCATGTAGGCGAAGAAGGCCGGCAGGTCGCCCTGGAAGCCTACTTGCTGCTTCACCCGCTCCATTTCCGTGCGCAGGCGCTTCACCTCGCTCAGGCCGGTTTGGTAGATTTCTTCTGGCGCTTTATCGGTGGTGGTGCTCACTTTCACCGCGTGGCGGTAGGCCTCGGGGCCGCCCGGCAGGTCGCCGTAGCCCGAGGTAGCGCGGGCTTTGGGCAAGTACTCGTTTTTCAAAAACGCGCTGAGCTTCTGGTAGGTCGGCACCAGCTCGGCGCTGATGGCGCGTTGGTAGGCCGCGGTCAGGCGCTCTTTGTCGGCAGCGGGCAGGGTGGCGGGCAGCTTGGCGATGGGGCCGTAGAACACGTTTTTAGCAGGGTCGGCCGCGGCCAGCGCGTCCAGCTGCGGTATCATTTTCACCACCAGCGTTTTGGGCAGCACCACGCCCCCGGCCATGCCCTGGCGGAAGTTGCCGATGGCTGAGTCGGCCCACACCGTGAAGCCGTGCACGCGGTTGAGCCAATTTTCGTAATCCTTCACGGTCTTAAAAGGCTGTGCCCCCGAGCCGGAACCGTACTGGGCCATGGCTTGGGGCAGGCCGCCGGTTTGGCCAAACGGCATCATCCAGCTAATTTGCTTCTCGTCGGCCAGGGAGGTTTCGAGCCGGTACCGGAAAATGTCGTAGCTCAGCTGGTCATTAGCGGAGAGCTTGGCGCGGTCCACTTGGCTCAGTTTCGTCAGGTAGCGCTGAAAAAACTGTTGCTGCTGCTGGCGAAAGGCGCGGGTTTCGGTGTTGGGCAGTTGGTCGTTGTAGCGGTTGTCGCCCTGCGCGGTGGCCGAGAGGGGATTGAGCTTGGCCTGCTCTTCCCAATAGGCGTCGAACAAGGCCGCCAGCGGAGCCGAAGCCTTGGTAGGCGCTGCCGAGGCCGCCGCTTTCGGTGCGCTAGTCGGTTTTTTCGTTGCTTGGGCCACGGCTGCACTGCCCGGCAACAGCATGGCCGCAACGAGAAGAATAGAAGTATTTTTCATGGAATGAATTTGCTTTCAGCCAGCAAGCTAGCATTATTGATGGACACCGCCCAAGGGACGCAGCGGTTGAAAAACAAAACCCGCGCTGTGTGTGCACGGCGCGGGTTTTACAAGTATTTAGCGAGTTTACTTCTGCTTGGCGGCCCAAGCGTCCATCTTCCGCTCCAGCACCGCCAAGGGCATTGAGCCCCCGGCCAACACTTCATCGTGGAAGGCCTTCAGGCTGAATTTTGGGCCCAGCTGCTTTTCGTAGCGGGCGCGTAATTCGCGCAGCTTCAGGGCGCCGGTTTTGTAGGCCAGGGCCTGGCCCGGAATGGCCATGTAGCGCTCAATTTCGGCCGTGGCGCCCTGCTCCGAAATGGGCTCGTTGGCCATCATGTACTTGATGGCCTCTTCGCGGGTCATGTTTTTGGCGTGCATGCCCACGTCCACCACCAGCCGGATGGCGCGGTGGATTTCATCGCCCAGCGCCCCGATTTTCTGGTAAGGGTCTTGGTAGAGGCCCAGTTCCGGTCCCAGGCTTTCGCAGTACAGCGCCCAGCCCTCGCTGAAGGCTGAGTAGGAGGCAAAGCGCCGGAACTTAGGCAGCGTGGTATTTTCCTGCTGCAACGAGAGCTGGTAGTGGTGGCCGGGGATGGCTTCGTGCGCAAACAGCGACTCCATGCCGGAAGTGGTGTTGAACTTGGTGGCATCCAGAATGGGCACGTAGAAAATGCCCGGCCGCGAGCCGTCCGGCGTGCCGCGGTTGTACTCGGCCGAGGCCGTGGCGGCGCGGAAGGCTTCCGTCTGCCGAATCTCAAACGGCGACTTCGGCGTGCGGCCAAACAGCTTGGGCAAGTTGGGCTCGATGCGGGCCTGAATGGCGCGGAAGGCATTCAGGACTTCCTCCGGGGTTTTGTAAGGCGTGAATCTGGGCTCAGAATTCAGGTAGGTGAAAAACGCCGGCAAGTCGCCTTGAAAAGCTGCCTGCTTTTTCACGGCCTCCATTTCCATCCGAATGCGCTTCACTTCCGCTAGGCCGATTTGGTAGATGGCTTCCGGCGAGCGGTCGGTGGTGGTGGACTGCTTCACCAGGTAGCGGTACATGGCGGCACCGGTGGGCACGTCGGCTAGGCCGGTGCTGGTGCGCGCCTTGGGCAGGTACTCGGTTTGCAGGAAATCGGCCAGCTTGCGGTAGGTGGGCACTAACTGGGTGAGAATGGCTTGTTGATACGCAGCGGTGAGGCGCGTTTTATCGGCGTCTGAGAAGCTGGCCGGCAGGCGCGTGATGGGCCCGTAGAACAGGCTCTTGGTGGCATCGGTGGGCACTTGCGCGTGCAGCTGCGGCACCAT
>DASVTG010000192.1:0-2534 GCA_036387695.1 Hymenobacter sp.
AAACTCAACCCTTCCCTATCGCCCGGCACTCAACATTCAAAACTCAAAATTCAACCCTTCCAAACAATGCGTAACAAAGGATTAATCATCGCGCTCACCCTCGTCGTCACGGCGTTGTGCGCGTACTTCCTGTTCTTCACCTACGTCTCGCGCGGGGTGCAGCAGAAAGCCGTGGCCTACGCCACGCGCAACGGCAAACTCAACGAAAGCGCCCGCCCGCACTACCTCGATTCGGTGTGGCGCGCGCCGGTATTCGGCCCCTTCACCTACCGCGAAGTGCGCCAGAGCGAGCTCGGCCTCGGCCTTGACTTGAAAGGCGGCATGCACGTGACGCTGGAAGTATCGCCGGTGGAAATTGTGCGCGCCATGAGCGGCAACAGCAAAGACCCCGCTTTCACCAAAGCCCTGGAGCAGGCTCAAGAAGCGCAAAAGACCAACTCGGGCACGCCGTTTACGGCGCTGTTTGCGCAGGCGTATCAGGCGGCCGCTCCCGGCCAGCCGCTGGCCCGCATCTTTGCCAACACCACCAACAAGAGCCGCAACATCGACATCAACTCGTCGAACGAGAAAGTAATTGGCGCCATCGACAAAGAGGTTGAAGAAGCCATCGACCGCTCGTTCAACATCCTGCGCACCCGCGTCGACAAGTTCGGCGTGAACCAGCCCAGCATTCAGCGGGTGAAAGGCACCGGCCGCCTCCAGATTGAGCTGCCCGGCGTTGACAACCCCGACCGCGTGCGCAAACTGCTGCAAGGCCAAGCCAAGCTGGAGTTCTGGGAAGTGTGGAATCAGAACGAAATCGGTCCTTACCTGGTGCAGCTCGATTCGCAGCTGTCGGCCAAACAAGCCGCTGAGAAAGCCGGCCCCAAGGCTGCTACCACCGACACCGCTGCTGTGGCCCAGGCTGCGGCCGGCGATTCGACTTCGCTGGCGGCTCAGCTGGCTAAGAAATCCAAAGACGCGGCCGCTGACTCGGCTGCTACCTCTTCTAAGGGCGGTGTGCTCGCCAAGCTCTTCACCATGCCCGGCCGCCTGGGCGTGAACCTGCGCGACACCTCGCGCATGAACACCATTCTGCGTTCGCCCGAGGCGAAGGCCACGTTGCCCCCCACCCTGGCCCTGCTCTGGAGCCTGAAGCCGACCACCATCGACAAGCAGGAGTACCTGGAGCTGATTCCGGTGCGCAAAACCCGCGACGGCGTGCCCCCGCTGGGCGGCGAAGTGGTGAGCGACGCCCGCTCCGACATTGGCCAGAACGGCCAGCCCGAAGTGCTGATGACGATGACGCCGGCTGGCTCGCGCAAGTGGCAGAAAATGACCGCCGCCAACATTGGCAAGCAGGTGGCCATGGTGCTCGACGACTACGTGTGCTCGGCGCCGGTGGTGCAGAGCGAGATTTCGGGCGGCGGCACCAGCATCACGGGCAGCTTCGCGCTGGAAGACACCCAGGACTTGGCCAACCAGCTGAAGGCCGGCAAACTGCCTGCTCCCACGCGCATTGTGGAAGAAGCCGTAGTTGGCCCTTCGCTCGGCAAAGAAGCCATCAACCAGGGCTTGTACTCGTCGCTGGCCGGCTTGGTTATCATCATGATTTTCATGGCCATCTACTACGGCCGCGCGGGTTTGGTGGCCGACGTGGCCCTGCTCTTCAACATGTTCCTGATTATGGGTGTGCTGGCGCAGTTTGGCACGGCACTCACGCTGCCCGGCATCGCCGGTTTGATTCTGGTGATTGGCTCGTCAGTGGACGCCAACGTGTTGATTTTTGAACGGATTCGGGAAGAACTGGACCACGGGCTGAGCTTGCCGGATGCCATCAACAAAGGCTACTCGCGGGCGTTCTCGGCCATTTTTGACTCGAACGTGACCACCATGCTCATTGCCGTGATTCTCGGTTTCTTCGGCACCGGTCCGGTACAGAACTTCGCCATCACGCTGGGCATTGGCGTGCTTACCTCGTTCCTGTCGGCGGTGTTCGTGTCGCGCATCATCATCGAATGGCTGGTGAAGGGCAACGAAAACCACCCGATGACCTTCAGCACGTCCATCTCGCGCAACCTATTCAAGAACCTGAACTTCGACATCGTGGGCAAGCGCAAGCTGGCCTACTCGTTCTCGGCCTTGTTCATCCTGGTAGGCTTCGGCCTGATGGCGGCCCAAGGCGGCCCCAACCTGGGCGTGGACTTCAAAGGCGGCCGCGCTTACGTGGTTGACTTCAACAAAACCATGGAAGCTTCCAGCGTGGGCGACAAGCTGCGGCCGGTGTTTCAGGGTGCGGGCCTTGAGGTGAAGCAGTACGGTTCGCCGGACCGCCTGCGCATCACCACCGGCTACTTGGCCGAGGACGAGAGCACGGCCGCCGACGCCAAAGTGGCCGCCGCCCTCAACCAGGGCTTGCAGCAGTACAGCGCCGACGCCCCGGTTATCCAGTCGACCTCCAAAGTGGGCGCGACCATTGCCGACGACATCAAGCGCACTTCGGTGCTTTCGCTGGGCCTGACGCTGCTGGGCATCTTCGTGTACGTGCTGTTCCG
>DASVTG010000193.1:0-4740 GCA_036387695.1 Hymenobacter sp.
GCGGGGCAACAACCGGAAAAAACGCACTGAAAATCGGAAAAACCGACGGAGAACAAGACCTTCCGGTCTCGCTGCGGGGCGCTATTTGGCGTCCCGCACTTCATCAATTGGTTATTGGGGTGAAGCACGATGCAAAATTACGGCATTGTTGCGCCCGGCAACTCATCGGTAATGTTGATTTTTTTTCGCACTGCTTTTCTCAACTTTTATTTCAGACCTAACGGGCTAAACGAAGCACTTTTTGCCCTTCTTTCTCGGCATTAAAAAAATTATGGCTCGCGCAAGCAATTGCTTGGCAAGCGCAGCCCTCCTTAATTTTAGCTCTTTATTCCGCAGCCTCAACTGGCGGGCCGCCACGCTCCGGCGGCAGCTACCAGACCCGGGGATTTCTCGTCTGCCGGCCCGGTGAGCTGTTCGGGTCTGCTCATTGGGGCAGCCTCGGCCGCGCGGGTTGGGCCAGCTACCACCGCACATGTACAAGGCATTCGTCAAACCGGCACTGTTTAACCTCGACGCCGAGCGCGCCCACCACCTGGTTTTCGACAACCTGCGCCGCGCGGCCCGCCTGCCCGGGGCCAAGGCGATGCTCCGCGGCCTGTACGACTTTCAGCACCCGAGCCTGGCCCGGGAGGTATTCGGGCTAAAATTTCCTAACCCAGTGGGGTTGGCGGCGGGGTTTGATAAGAACGCAGCCCTCACCGACGAGCTGGCCACGCTGGGCTTCGGGTTTGTGGAAATTGGAACCGTGACGCCCCGGCCGCAGTCTGGCAACCCGCAGCCGCGCCTGTTCCGGCTGCCCCAGGACGAGGCCCTGGTGAACCGCATGGGCTTCAACAACGACGGCGCGGCCGTGGTGGCCGCCCGGCTGGCGCGGCGCCAGAACCGGCAGCTCATCATCGGCGGCAACATCGGCAAGAACAAGGACACGCCCAACGAGCAGGCCGCCGAAGACTACGTGGCCTGCTTTGAGGCGCTGGCGGAGGAAGTCGACTACTTTGTGGTGAACGTGAGCTCGCCCAACACGCCCAACCTGCGCCAGCTCCAGGAGAAAGAACCCCTGATACGCTTGCTGCAACAGGTGCAGACCCGCAACCTGAGCCGCGCCCAGCCGCGCCCCCTGCTGCTGAAAATAGCCCCGGACCTGACCGATTCGCAACTGGACGACATTCTCGACATTGCCCGCGAAACCAAACTCAGCGGCCTGGTTTCGACGAATACCACCATCAGCCGGGAGGGCTTGGTCACGGACGCCGGGCAGGTGGCGGCTTTGGGGGCGGGGGGCCTGAGCGGGCGGCCGCTGCGGGCCCGGGCCACCGAGGTCATTCGCTACCTGCACCAGCGCAGCCAGGGCGCGCTTCCCATCATCGGGGCCGGCGGCATCCACTCGGCGGCCGATGCGCAGGAAAAACTAGCCGCGGGCGCCTCGCTGGTGCAGCTCTACACAGGCTTTGTTTACGAAGGTCCGGCACTGGTGAGCCAGATTAACAAAGCGTTGGCACGGGGGTAGTCCCGGCACGGTTCAGTACCGCTCGGCGGCACCAGTACCGCGTCAGCTACTGCCGCTCCGCGTTGCGTTGACCGTTGGCCCTCCGCCACAGCTCGCGGCTGGGGTTCGCTATTTGGTGACTAATTGGCCAACTCACACGGCCTCTTGCGGCCACGACGTTGGGGGCGCCTTCCTCTCCAGGGCCCTGGTCGCCAGCGAAGCCACTACATGGGCTAGTGATGCCGTACCACTATCCTTATCTGCCAGTTGGGCAAGGGCCATCAGGAGGCAAGCTCGAATAGCGCATGGCCACGCATGTTCCCATGCGGCCCAGCACTTAGCAGCCGGTTGCCGGCTAGTGACGGATGCCCGCGGCCCATTAGCTCCGAGCCGCAAAAGGCTAATAGTGAAAGAGGCGTTACGCCTCTAATAGCACTTCTTGCCGTTCAGGAAAACGGTGGATTCGACAAAGAAGCCCTCCGGCATCAGGCGCAGCCGCACCGCCTCGTTCACTTCCTGTTAGCGCGTGGCCAGGTAGCGCCCCGCAGGTAGACGGCCGTGAGTTGGCTGGCTTCGGGCCGGGCAGTTCGTTAAATTGGCAGAGGGTCACCGCGGCAAGGCAGGGCGCGGACATAGAAAAGGCCCACCGATTGCTCCGCGCAAAAGGGGCCTGTGTCGGCTGCGCCGTGGATACGGGAAGGCTTCCAAGCAGCTACTCGTCCACCCCCAGCCATTTCCGGTTGTCGGGCTTTTCGCGCCGCCACCTCGCCGCCCGGCGCCGCACCCGGAATCGACGCCTCGCCTCGCGCAATCCCAACACGACCAGCCCGAACAAGAGCCCCACGACCACCGGGCCGCCGCAAGCCACGGCCACCACGAGGCCATCGCTCCGACCCGGGGCGTACTGCCGGCTCAGCAGCAGCGCGAGCTAGCTAAGCAAGAGGCGGCGAATCAGGCGTTCCCTTGCAGGGGAACGTACGGAACAAAGCAAAAGCCCCGGCTTTTTGAGGCCGGGGCTAGTTGTTTTAGGGCTTGCGCAGCATCGCTACTCCACGGTCAGGCGCAGGCTCTGGTTGCCCGCCCGCACCACGTACACGCCCGCTGGCAACCCGGCCGGCAGGGCCAGCACCGCCGTTCCCGACGCATCGGCCGCCGCCGCGGTGACCGGGCGGCCCAGCGCGTCGTGCACCGTTACCGCCGCGCCGGGCACCGCGCCCGTCAGCGTGGCCGCGCGGCGGGCAGCCGGGTTGGGGTAGAGGGCCAGATGGCCGGGGCCCAGCACCACGCTGCGTACCGGGGAGTGGGTGGCCGTGCCGTCGCGGTCTACCTGGCGCAAGCGGTAGTAGACCAACCCGGCCCCGCTGGGTAGCTGGGCATCGCGAAGCGTGTAGGCTTGCGGCGAACTGCTGCTACCGGCGCCGGCCAGCCACCCGATGGCCGCAAAGCGTATTCCGTCCGGGCTGCGCTCGACGTCGAAGCCGGCGTTGTTGCGCTCGCTGGCCGTGGACCAGCGCAGGCGCACAGCGGCCGGGCCGTCGGCCGTGGCCGTGAAGGCGGTCAATTCGACCGGCAGCGGGCCGCTCACCGTCACGGCCAGGCGGCTGGTGCTTTCGCAGCCGTTCACGGTTTGGCTGCCGTAATAGGTCGTGCCGGGGGCCAGGGGCGTGGCGGCGGGCAAGGCCTCGCCCCCGCCGGCCGTGGCGTACCAGCGCACGGCGGTGCCCGTGGCGGCCAGGTTGGCCACCGTGGCCCCGGGGCCCACGCTTTGGTTGGCGGCCCCGGCGGGGGCCAACGGCGGGCCGTCGCCCCGCACCACCTTGTTTTCCTTCGGCAGGCCGACAATGAGCCGGTCCGAAGGGGCGTGGTAGGCGGCAGCGAGGTCGTCGCCCCCGCCGGCCACGGTACCCACCGCGCTGGTGCAGGCGGACACGGGGCCAAAGGGGCCAGCCGCGCCCCGGCCCAGGGTGACGGCCCCGGCGTCGGTCGTGGCGCCGTTGTCCCAGTCGTTGCTCCACAGGATGTACTTGCCGTCGGGCAGCGGCGTGACGGTGCTGCTGCCCACGTCGCCGGGGCGGGAGCCCACCAGCGAGTTGGCCCGGCTCACCGGCCCGCGGACGCCGCCGGTGCCGCTGCCCCAGGTGAAGGCCCCGGCCTGCGGCGCGCCCGGGGCGTTCCACAGCCCGCTGTTCACCAGGTAGTCGCCGTTGGATAGGAGGATGGTTTCGAAGCCCACGTAGTCGTCGGCCGTGGTGCCCACCAACGAGTTGGCCGCGCTCACCACCCCGCCTGTGGGGCCGGTGCCGGGCAGCCACGTCAGGGCCCCGGCGTGCGGCACGGCCCCGTTGCTCCATTCGGGGCTGTTCACCACGTAGTTGCCGCTGGGCAGCGCCTGGATGCCGTAGTTGCTGAGCTGGTCGCCGGCCGTGGTGCCCACCAGCGAATTGGCCGCGCTCACCACCGCGCCGCCGGTCGGCACCGTGCCGTTGCGCCACGTCACGGCCCCGGCTTGGGTGGCGGCCCCGTTGTTCCAGTAAAGGCTGCCCACCACGTAGTGGCCGTTGGCCAGCGCCGTCACGCCGGTGCTGCCCACCCGGTCGCCGGCCGAGGTGCCCACCAGCGAGTTGGCCGCGCTCACCACCCCGCTCACGCTTGCCTGGCCCCCGGCCAGCCACGTCACCGCGCCCACATCGGCGGTGCCGCCGTTGTCCCAGTTGGGGCTGCTCACCACATACTGGCCGCCGGCCAGCCCGACCGCGCCGCCCTCGCCCACCCGGTCGCGGTCGTGGGTGCCCACGAGGGAATTGGCCGGGCCTATCAGGCCCGCCGTGAGGCCCGTGCCGCGGGCCCAGGTCACGGCCCCGGCTAGTTCGACGGCGGCGCTGCTCCACCGGGGGGTTACCACCAGGTAGTCGCCGTTGGGCAGCACCACGGGGGCTTCCCGGCCCACGCTCAGCGCGTACAGCCCGTCGCCGACCAGCGAGTTGGCGGCGCTCACGGCCCCGCTGGTGCCGGTCAGGCCGTTGCCCCACGTCACGGCCCCGGCCGAGAAGGGGCCGCTGCTGTTATGCCACCCGTCGTTGTGGAGGACGTAATGGCCGTTGGGCAGCACGGTGGCCTCCCAGAAACCCACGTTGTCGTAGGCCGAGGTGCCCACCAGGGAGTTGGCCGCGCTCACCGGCCCCACGGTGCCGCCCGTGCCGCGGCCCCAGGTCACGGCCCCGGCGCTGGGGGCGGGGCCGTTGTTCCAGCGGTCG
>DASVTG010000194.1:0-8808 GCA_036387695.1 Hymenobacter sp.
AGCGGCCACAAAACCCCGCTGCTTCAGCTCCGGGAAGGCCTGCTGGTTCCAGAGGCCGAAGGGGTAGGCGAAGTAGTTGATTTTCTTGCCCGTAATTTCTTCCAGCGTTTTGGTGGGCTTGTCGATTTGCGTCACCCAGTCTTCGCCCTGGTATTTCTTCACGTTGTGGTGGTCCCAGGTGTGCGAGCCGATGACGTTGCCTTCGTCGGACAGTTGCTTTACCATGGCTTTGGTCATGTAGTGGGGGCGGCCCAGGCTCACGGTCATCACGAAGTACATGGCTTTGAAGCCGTACTGGTCGAGCGTGGGCCGGGCAATGGTGAACTGGTCCAGGTCCG
Organism: Hymenobacter sp.; assembly: GCA_036387695.1. GTDB lineage: Bacteria > Bacteroidota > Bacteroidia > Cytophagales > Hymenobacteraceae > Hymenobacter. Next base: position 339 of record DASVTG010000194.1, read on the forward strand.
TGTCGTCGAAGGTGAGCAGGATGGGCTTGCTCGGCAACTTGGCCCCGGTGGTCATGTAGGCGTAAAGCTGGTCGGGCGAAACGGTGTGGTAGCCCGAGTCGGCCAACATTTTTATCTGGGCTTTGAACTGGGCCACGGGCACGATGTAATCCTTGGCTCCTTTGGAATCGCGCCCCGTCCAGTCGCGCACCTGGTGGTAGCACAGGATGGGCACCTGCGGCCGGGCCAATATGGCCGCGGCGTCGCTGGCTTTGGCGGCGGGGATGGTGGTGGGGTCGGGGGCCGGAGCCGCGTTGGCCTCGTCTTCGGCAATGGCTTTGGTGCCCGAGGTTTCGGCGGCGGCCGGGTCGGTGGTCACGGCCTCCAGGGTGGCGGAGCTGGCGGCGGTTTCGCCGGTGGTGGCGGTTTTGGTGTCGCAGGCGGCCACGGAAAGGGCCACCAGCAGGAGGGAAGCGGAAGAGAATTTCATGGAAACAGGGCCGCGTCGCACGCGTCCGCCCAAGGGGCGGCTAAAAAAACGGGCGTGGCCGCCGGCAATGGCGTGCCGGGCGCGTGCGACGCGCCCCTACCTTTGCACAAAACTACTTCCCAAAGCCCGGCATGAACAACACCAATTCCCACCTTGCGCAGTTTCACGGCACTGGCGTGGCCCTGGTCACTCCATTCACCTCCGATTTCGCGGTGGACTACCCGGGCTGGCGGCGGCTGCTGGATTTCTGCATCGATGGAGGCGTGGAGTACCTGGTGGTGAACGGCACCACGGGCGAATCGCCAACCACCACAGCCGACGAGAAAACGGAGCTGTTGCGCGTGGCCAAGGAGCACGTGGCCGGCCGCGTGCCGCTGGTGTACGGCATCGGCAGCAACGACACCGCCGCGGCTGAAAACCTGCTGCGCACCACCGATTTGCACGGCATTGCGGCCGTGCTCTCGGCCAGTCCGGCGTACAACAAGCCCAGTCAGCCCGGTCTGGTGGCCCATTACCTGCGCTTGGCCGAGGCCAGCCCCGTGCCGCTCGTTCTCTACAACGTGCCCGGCCGCACGGCTTCCAACATCACCGCCGAAACCACGCTGCGCCTGGCCCAGCACCCCAACATCATTGGCATCAAGGAAGCCAGCGGGCTGATGGAGCAGTGCCTGACCATCGCGGCCCGCAAACCCGAAGGGTTTTTGCTGCTCTCGGGCGACGACGTGCTCACGCCGTCGCTCATTGCCTGCGGGGCCGAAGGCGTCATTTCGGTGCTGGCCAATGCCTTCCCCAAGCGCTTCGCCGACATGACCCGCGCCGCCCTGGCCGGGGATTTTACAGCTTCCCGCGAGGAGTTATTCCGCCTGTTGCCCCTCAACCCCTTGATGTATGAGGAAAGCAACCCCGTAGGCGTAAAAGCCGCGCTGGAAGCCCTGGGCGTGTGCGGCCCCGCGGTGCGCCTGCCCCTGCTCGAAGCCACGGGCGGGTTGAAAGACCGGATTCGGAAAGCGCTGTAAACCAATGGTCAGTGGTTAGTGATTAATGGTCAGTTATGAACCTATGCAAATAGGCCGTCCTGCTTCGACTGCGCTCAGCATGACCGTTCTTGGTAGATTCCTATTTGGATGAGTTCTAAGTCGCACGGCGTGCTTAGCGGGCTCTTTAACCATTGACCACTACCTGGTTCTGTCGCTCTCCCGCTACCACCAAATAGCCGTAGCCGAATACGAATAGGTTGAGACCAATTTGCAATTCGAACACGGCATCGACCAACATCACGGTGGCGTGCGAGAGAATGAAGATGCCGAGCGCGGCGTTGCGCCGGGCCCAGGGCTTGGTGAGGGGCCAGAACAGCAGGGCCAGCAACAACGCAAGCCCCACCAGGCCGCCGCCGAGCAGGGCCCGCAGGTATTGGTTGTGTACCTCAACGCGGTTGGCGGGACGCAGGCCGTAGTCTTTCCAGGCGTACTGCTGCATCATGGCCGCGTGCGCATCGGCGGGCCCTACGCCCAGCAGCCAGTGCTCGCCGATGACGGTGCCCGCCGTTTCGATGGCCGCCAACCGGCGGGCCAGCGAGTAGTTGTTGATGTCGTGCCCCTGGGTAAATTGCTGCACGTCCCATCGCGTGGCGCCAACGCGCTGCTGCACCGACTCAAGCGAGCGGTAAGCCAGCCAAGGACCCAGCACCAGTAAGGCGAGCACGGCCAGTCCCACGGCCACGTGTTTCCGCGCCAACTGCTGCACCCCATAGGCCAACAGCCCCACATAAAGTACCAGTAAGCCCGAGCGGTACGCCAGCACGTGCAGGGTGAGGGCCGCCGCCAGGGCGGCACCCAGCAGCAAGCCTTTTCCCAGGCGCCCCGCCAGCTTGCTGCGGCGCAACAACAAGCCCCAAAAGCAAGCCAGCGCGAGCATCACGCCAAAGTTGATGTGAAAGACGCGCGTGATGGCCGGCATGTTTTGCCCAATGCGAATGGCTTCGTTGGCTTCGGCGGGATTGAGAAGATACTTGACCACCGTGGCCAGGCCCACCGCCGCCGTGCCCAGCACAAACAAATAGCCCACGCTCAACCGTTGACGGCCCGTGAGCGGCACGGCCAGGGTAAAGGCCAGCGGGACGGCCAGCCACGGCAGGTTGCGGAACAGCTCGTGCCGCCACGTACCCCACTCGCTGGTATAAAGTGCGCTGAGCAGTAGAAAGCCCACCACGGCCGCGGCGCGCATGGCCGCACCGTTGCGGTAGTAATTGGGTAACTCGCGCCGCAGGTGCGGGTTGGCCAGCACCGCCAGCACCCCCACCACGGGCGCCAGGGCCACAAAAGAGCGGGCAGCCAGCAGTCCGGCCACCCCGGCCAGGCACGCCAGCCACAGCAAGTACTGGGAAAGCCGACCGGATAAGTAGTGTTGCAATGAAAGGGTTGGGGTTGGGAAATGAAAAACGTCCTGCTGAGCTGGTGGAAGCATTTCTACCTCGCAAATAATTTATTTACTATGCGGGCGAGATGCCTCGGCTGCGCTCGGCAGGACGTTCCTTTTGCTCATTGCTCATTGCTCATTGCTCATTGCTCACCAACCGCTGGCCAGCACATCGGCCACATGCAGGCACTTGAGCGGCAGCTTCTCTTTTTTGATGTAGGATTCCAGGTGCATCAGGCAGCTCACGTCGGTGCTTACGATGAAGTCGGCGCCGGTATCCAAGGCGTGTTCGACTTTTTGCTGCGCCATGGCCACGGAAATGGCTTCGAACTTCACCGCAAACGTGCCGCCGAAACCGCAGCAGGTGGTGGTTTCGGCCATTTCAAGGCGTTCGAGTCCCCGCACGCCGTCGAGCAGCTGGCGCGGAGCTGCCCGAATGCCGCATTCGCGCAAGGCCGAGCACGCGTCGTGGTAGGTGTATTTTCCCTCCAGGCGGGCATCGGGAATGGCGGTGATGCCCAGCACGTCCACCAAAAACTCGGTTAGCTCATACGTGCGGCCTTGCACGGTGCGGCAGGCGCTGAGCTGCTTGGTGTCGGCAAACAAGTCGGTGTAGCTGTTGCGCACCATGCCCACGCAGGAAGCCGAGGGGCTGACAATGTAGCGCGGCTCATCGGCCGGAGCCGCAAAATCCTGCAGAAATTTCTCGGCCACGGTGCGGCTTTGGGCCGCGTAGCCGGCGTTGTAGGCCGGCTGCCCGCAGCACGTTTGGGCCGGATTGTAATGGACCTTGACGCCAACCCGTTCCAGCACTTTCACCATGTTCATGGCCGTGGCCGGGTACAGCTGGTCGACAAAGCAAGGGATGAAAATATCGACGTTGGTGGGCATGGAACGGGGCTTAATGAAATGCAAAGACGCCCGCTGCCGCCGCCTGGGCCCGGTCAAAGGCTTCCAAATCGATGCCCGGAGCCACGCCTTTTTCCGCCAAGAAAGCCAGCAGGTTTTCGGTGGCCATGTTGCCGGTAAGCTCGTCGGCCGCCATGGGGCAGCCGCCAATGCCGCCGATGGCGCCGTCGAAACGGCGGCAGCCGGCTTGGTAAGCGGCGGCTACTTTTTCGTGCCACGACGTTGGGGTGGTGTGCAGGTGCGCGCCAAACTCAATGGCGGGAAAAGCCGGAATCAACGCCGAAAACAACGGCGCAATGGTGGCCGCCGTCGAGGCGCCAATGGTGTCCGACAGCGCCACGATGCGAACGCCGAGCGCGGCCAGCTGCTGCGTGAAATCGGTGACAATTTCCGGGCTCCAGGCATCGCCATACGGGTTTCCGAAACCCATGGACAGGTACGCCACCAGCGTTTTGCCCTGCTGCTCGCACAGCTCGTGCATGGCGGCCACGTCGGCCAGGGCCTCGGCGGTGCTTTGGTTGGTGTTGCGCCGCTGGAAGGTTTCGGACACGGACAGCGGAAACCCCAGGTAGGTGATTTCGGGATGCTGCACGGCGGTTTCGGCTCCGCGCCGGTTGGCGACGATGGCCAGCAGCTTGGTTTTGGAAGCAGCCAAGTTCAAACCCGCCAAAACCTCAGCGGTGTCGCGCAGCTGCGGAATGGCCTTGGGCGACACAAACGAGCCAAAGTCCAACGTGTCGAAGCCGACCCGTAGCAATGCATTGAGGTAGGCCGTTTTGGTGGCCGTGGGAATAAAATCGGGGAGGCCCTGCATGGCGTCGCGCGGGCATTCAATGAGCTTCATGAAAGACGAAGGGAGGAGCGGGAATTGGTTGTAAAGGTAGCAGCGTGCTTCAGGCGCCGCCCACTTGCGGCGGCCGCTCCCGGCTCTGGCCCGAACTACGCGGCCCCGCCCGGTGTTTGAGGGGCATGCTTTTAACGACGGATAGTACTTCCCAGCGGCTGATTTGGCGGCCGCTGCCACCCTTGTTTTGCGCGGTGCTGCTGGCCGGCGTGCTCGCGCTGAGCGGCTGCAGCAAGCAGCAAACGCTGCAGGCCCTGTTCCAAAAATCAACGCCCCACCAGGCCTACGCCCGCCAGTTGCACCAGGCCGGCCTCGACAACCGCCCCGCCGGACGGGCCTGGCTCGCGGCCGCGGACCAAGCGCTGCGCGATTCTTTGGTGGTGACGCTGCCCTTTGCTGAAACGGGCTATTTCCGGCCCGAGCGGCCCTCCGCCGCAAGCTACCGCTACGCCGTGCGCGCCGGCGAGCAAGTTCACATCAGCCTTTCCCTGGCCACTGGCGCGGCCGTGCGGGTGTTTCTGGATGCTTTCGAGATTGCGCCCGGCCGCGCGCCCGTGCCCCTGGCCAGCGCCGACACGCTGGCCCTGGACTTCCGCTACCGGGCCGAGAGCGACGGGCAGCACCTGCTGCGCCTGCAACCCGAGCTGTTGGCGGCCGGCCGCTACACCCTGCGCGTGAACCGCGAGCCCAGCCTGAGCGTGTTCCCGGTGCTGGGCCGCGGCAACGCCGCCGTGGGCAGCTTCTGGGGCGCCGCGCGCGACGCCGGCGCCCGCCAGCACGAGGGCATCGACATTTTTGCGAAGCGCGGCACTCCCGCCGTGGCGGCCACCGCCGGCTTCATCACCCGGACCGGCGAAACGCCGCTGGGCGGCCGCGTGGTGTGGCTGTCTGACACCGAGCACGGCAACCACATCTACTACGCGCATCTGGACAAGCAATTGGTAAGCCCTGGGCAGCAGGTGCAAGCCGGCGACACGCTGGGCCTGGTCGGCAACACGGGCAACGCCCGCACCACCGTGCCGCACCTGCACTTTGGCATCTACCGGAGCGGGCAGGGGGCCGTCGACCCATTTCCGTTTGTCCGCCGAACCGATGCCACGCCGGCCGCCCCCAACGGCCCCGACCGGCGCGGCGAATTTGTGCGGCTACGGACGGCGGCCGACCTCCGGCTCGCGCCCACCTCGGATAAAAGCCGTCCTGCTTCAGCCGTCGAGAAGCTGTCCAAACAGCTGCCGCTGCTCGTGCTGGGCCAGCACGGCACCGCGCTGCGCGTGCAAACGCCCAGCGGAGCCGAGGGCTATGTGGCGGCGCAGGCCGTGGTAGCGGCGGAAAAGTCGCCCTTGCGGCGCCTGTTGCTGCCCGATAGCACGGAGTTGCTTTCCCGGCCCGCTACGGCGGCCCCGGCATCCGGGGCACTGGCTTCGCAAACGCCGGTGGTGGTGCTGGGCCAAACGGCTGCTTACAGCCTGTTGCTCGGGCCGGGCGGGGAAGTGGGGTGGGCCATTCTCTAAAAGTAAAAGTGCGGGCCGCAACTAGCGCTTGGCCAATACTTTGCTTTGGGTGAGCTTCCCGGCTTTGTCGTAATACTCCGTTTTGATAATGCCCACTGCCGGGTCGTAGAAATCCACGGCGCGGCCCCCGCTTTTCATCACCATGTCGGCGCGGGCGGCGGTGGTGGACTCGCGCTGGCTTTCCACCTGGTAGCAGCTGAAGGTGCCGGCGGGCACGGTCACGGCCACCGGCCCGGCCAGTATTTTGCGCTGCTTCACGGTGGAGGTGACCTGCGCAATGGCCACCGACGGGCTGCTCACTTGAATCAATACGCCGCCGCTGGGCAGGACACTGGCCGCCTTGGGCTGGTTGGGCCAAGCCACGGGCGTGCCCACGTACGCCTTGCGGCGCTCGCGGAAGGACTCGAGCGAAGCGTAGTTGATTTCACACAAGCCATCGGTGAAAGTGGTGTCGCGGCGGCAGAGGTAAGTCAAATCCTGCTGCTGTTTCACGCGGTTGTCCAGGTCGTACCAGCCGCTTTTGATGCGCACGCTGGTGGTGGCCACGCGGTTTTTCTTCTTGCCCAGCGTGTCGGTGCTGATGCTCAGCACCCGGTAGCGCCAGGTGCCGGTGGGCTTGCCTTTGGAGTCGAGCAGCTGGTATTCCAGGTTATGGCCTTCGCGCAGGCCAAACGGATGGTCGCAGCTGGCTAAGGCGGCGGCGCTGGTCGCGGGGGCCGCGTCCGGCAGGGTTTGGGCCGGCGCACGGCTCGCGGTCAGCAGCAAGAAGAGGGCAGCCAGGTTCGGGAGCGAAGCAGCAACGCGCATGGGGAATAGAGCTGGGGTGGGAACAGGCAATTTACGCAGTGGTCTGATTGGAAAAACCGGCGGGCAACCCCGGTCGGGTGATTGCGTTAGCAGGTGCAAGGTCGTACTTTGCGGCCCTCTGGGAAGCAAGGGCCGCGGGTTCTTGCACCCGGTTTTACCTCTTCCATACAGCAACCATGCCCGATTCTTCCTCTTCCAATTCCAACTGGGCCGACATGGCCGCCTCCCTGCTCGGCAAGCTTTCGGGCGGGGTTGAGCTCAGCTGCGCTTTCGACCAAATGGAGCTGCAAGTGCCCAACCCCCAAAACCCCAACGCGCCCGCGGCCACCTGGAAGCTGAATGGCTCGCTGCGCATCCGGACCCGCGGCGAGCAGGCGCCCGCTCCCGCCGCCCCCCAACTGCCGCCCAGCCCCTCCGAACCCGGTGCCTAGCGCCCTCGAAATCGAGGCCCAGCTGGTCATCACCTGGAACGGCCACGCCCTGCAACTGGCCGCCGCGGGCACCTACCTCATTCTGAACGTGCCCAGCCAGCAAGTGCTCGACCTGCTTACGGCCGGCCCCCCCAAGCCCCCCGGCGCCCCGCGCGAGCCCAAGCCGGCGGGCCCCGACCCTTTGCAGCAAATCAACGACTTGGCCCGCCAGCTGGGCTGGGTGCTGGACTTGCGCGTGGGCGGCAAAACCTACGTGACGTTTGGCGTGCAGCGCACGCCCAAAATCACGTTGAACGCGGTATTGGGAAAAATCGGCTCCTTCTTCAAGTAGCGCGACTGTGCGTACGAAATCGTGGCCTTGTGCAACTAAATTCAATCGGATGGGTTAGCGTAAGTACCAACTTTGGCGCAGCCCAATGAATTTCGAACACGAATACAGAAACCAGGTAGGAGGGGCCCGGCGGCGCCCTTCCGCCTTTGGCCGCATGGAGCGAATGCCGCCCTTGCAGGTGGCCTTGTACCTGGCGTTGGTGGCCATCACCGTCATGTTTTTGATGCTGGTGATAGCCTACGCTACCGCCCGGATGCGGAGCGGCGTGCCCACCGGCCTGCACTCATTGCCCCGCTATTTCTCGCTGAGTACCATCGTGTTGGTGATAAGCAGCTACACCATTGGTCAAGCACAGCGGCTGTATGAGCAAGACGACCTGGCCAGCCTCGGGCGCTGCCTGGGCGCCACCATGCTGCTGGGCTGCGTGTTTGCGGGCCTGCAAGTGCTGGGGTGGCGGGAGCTGATGACCCACGGCGTCCCGTTCCAGGGCAAAGGCAGCAACAGCAGCGGGCAGTTCATCTACCTGATTTCGGCGCTGCACGTGGCCCACTTGCTGGGCGGCATGCTGCTGCTGCTGGCCATGCTGCTGCGCGTGATTCACGCCGAGCGCGACGGCGTCCGGACCCTGGTGTACATCCGCAACCCCTACCACCGCCGGCAGATAAAATTGCTGGGCACCTACTGGCATTTCGTCGACGTGCTGTGGATAGTGCTTTTTGCCGTGTTCCTCTTCTTGTTTTAAAGAACAATTGT
>DASVTG010000195.1:0-2476 GCA_036387695.1 Hymenobacter sp.
GCTGCCGAGCATGCGCCGCAGGTCCCCGTCGGTGATGATGCCGGCGAGCTGGCCGGCGGCGTTCAGCACGGCCGTGGCCCCGAGGCGCTTCCCCGATATCTCCAGCAACACTTCCCGCAACGGGGCTTCTTCGGTCACGTAGGGCTGCTGGTTTTGGCGGCTTAGGTCGCCCACTTTCAGGTAGAGGCGCTTGCCAAGCGTGCCGCCGGGGTGCAGGCGCGCAAAGTCGGCGGCCGTGAACTGGCGGCTTTCGAGCAGGCACACGGCCAGGGCATCGCCCAGGGCCAGCGCGGCGGTGGTGCTGGTGGTGGGGGCCAGGTTGTGGGGGCAGGCTTCTTTCTGCGCCGGGGCGTGCAGGATGTAAGTGGCCTGCTGGCCGAGGTAAGAATCAGCGTTGCTCACCAGCGCAGCCAGCGGCACGCCCTTGCGGCGCAGCAGCGGCACCAGCACCTTGATTTCGGGGGTGTCGCCGCTCTTGCTGATGGCCACCACAAAGTCCTCGGGCTGAATCATGCCCAGGTCGCCGTGAATGGCGTCGGCGGCGTGCATGAACAGGGCCGGCGTGCCGGTGCTGTTGAGCGTGGCCACGATTTTGCCCGCAATGTGGGCGCTTTTGCCAATGCCCGTGACCACCACCCGGCCCTTGAGCTGCAGAATGGCCTGCACGCAATTAAGGAAATCGGGGGTGGCCGACAAGGCCGCCGCCACGTCGCGCAGTGCCGCCGCTTCCTCGTGCAACACCTGCCGGGCAATGGCCAGCACGTCAACGGTTGTGGGCACAACCGCCGCGGATAAGTCAGAAGGTTCGGCGAAGGGGGACATGGGCAAAGGGAGAAATGATAGTGCAAAATTGGGGGAAAGAAGCTAAGCCGCTCGCAGGGAGGACAACAAGCCGGCGCATTTGGGTTACAGCGCGATTATGCCCTTTTCGGATGGGTAATTGAATGTGACCAAATTGTTTTCCACAATTGAAGAAAAACACCATTTTTCATGTTGTGAATGTTTGCACGTGCTTATCTTCGTTAACAACCTCGCGCCCACGCGCGCTCCATCTGAGCTTTCGTCCTATGTCATCCGTTGCTATTCAAGAATCTCCCGTACACATCGCCGACTTAAAACACACACTAAAACAAGTATTTGGGTACGGCAATTTCAGAGGGACACAAGAGGCTGTAATCCAAAACGTCCTGTCAGGAAATAATACGTTTGTCATCATGCCCACGGGGGCGGGCAAAAGCCTGTGCTACCAGCTCCCGGCCCTGGTGATTCCGGGCACGGCCATCGTCATTTCGCCCCTCATCGCCCTGATGAAGAACCAGGTGGACCAACTGGGCGCGTTTGGGGTTAATGCTCAGGTGTACAATTCGACGCTGACCAAAACGGAGATGAACCGCGTCAAGAAAGACGTGATAAACGGCGACGTGCGCTTGCTGTACGTGGCGCCCGAAAGCCTCACCAAGGACGACACCATTGACTTTCTGCTGAAAAGCACCATCAGCTTCGTGGCCATCGACGAGGCCCACTGCATTTCGGAGTGGGGCCACGACTTCCGCCCCGAATACCGCAAGATTCGCGGCATCATCGACAACCTGGGGGGCAACGTGCCCATCATTGCCCTCACGGCCACGGCCACGCCCAAAGTGCAGTTGGACATCCAAAAGAACCTGCAGATGGACGAAGCCTCGGTGTTTAAAACCAGCTTCAACCGCACCAACCTGTACTACGAGGTGCGCGCCAAGCACAACACCAAAAAGCAGCTGATTCAGTACGTGAAGCAGCACAAGGGCAAGGCCGGCATTATCTATTGTTTGAGCCGCAAGAAGGTGGAGGAAATAGCCGAGCTGCTGCGCGTGAACGACGTGCGCGCCCGCCCCTACCATGCCGGCCTCGACCAGCAAGTTCGCATCGATAACCAAGACGCTTTCCTCAACGAGGAGTGCGACGTGATTGTGGCCACCATTGCCTTCGGCATGGGCATCGACAAGCCCGACGTGCGCTTCGTGGTGCACTACGACGCGCCCAAATCCATTGAGGGCTACTACCAGGAAACCGGCCGCGGCGGCCGCGACGGCCTGGAAGGCAACTGCCTGATGTTCTACAGCTACGACGACATTCTGAAGCTGGAGAAGTTCAGCAAAGACAAGCCGGTAACGGAGCGTGACAACGCCCACCAGCTGCTGGCCGAAATGACCAACTACGCCGAGTCGTCGGTGTGCCGCCGCCGGCAGCTGTTGCACTACTTCGGCGAGCAGCTGGACAAAGACTGCGGCTTCTGCGACAACTGCAAGCACCCCAAGGAGCGGTTTGAGGGCGAAGCGGCCGTGGGCCTGGCCCTGCGCGCCGTGGTGCAAACCGAAGCCCGCTTCAACCTCACGCACATTGGGCAAGTATTGTTGGGCCTGAACAACCCGCACATTGAGAGCTACGCCCACAATGCCCTGCCGGTGTACGGCCAGGGCAAGGAGTTGGGCGACGC
>DASVTG010000196.1:0-5197 GCA_036387695.1 Hymenobacter sp.
GCTGATTCGCTTGTCGGATATCGGCTACGCCGAGCTATACCCCGAAAACGACCAGACCATCTTCAAAGTAAACGGCGTGCCCATGGTGGGCTTGGCGGTGATTCCGCAGCCGGGCTCTAACCAGATTGACATTGCGACGGAGTTTAACGAACGGATTGCGCTTTACGCCAAAGACCTGCCCAAGGACTTGGTACTGAAGCCAGGTTTCGACAACTCTATTTTCATCCGGAAGTCCATCAGCGAGGTGCAGCACACCATCATCGAAGCCTTCGTGCTGGTGGTTATCATCATCTTCCTGTTTTTGCGCGACTGGCGCTCCACGCTCATTCCGGTGGTGGCCATTCCCGTGTCGCTGGTGGGTATCTTCTTCGTGATGTACCTGCTTGATTTCTCCATCAACGTGCTGACGCTGCTGGCCATCGTGCTAGCCATCGGCTTGGTAGTGGACGACGCCATTGTGGTGTTGGAGAATATTTACTCCCGCATCGAGGATGGCGAGGAGCCGAAGGAGGCGGCCATCACAGGCTCGGAGGAAATTCTGATGGCCGTTATCAGCACCACGGTGGTGCTGGCGGCGGTGTTCCTGCCGGTGGTGTTCCTCACGGGCATCACCGGGCGCTTGTTCCGGGAGTTTGGCATTGTGGTGGCGGGCTCGGTGCTGATTTCGGCCTTCGTGTCGCTCACCCTGACGCCCATGATGTGCTCGAAGCTGCTGAAGCGCCAGGAAAACCACAATTGGTTTTACCGCAAAACCGAGCCCTTCTTTGAGAAGATGATTGGCGCTTACCAAAGCAGCCTGAAGACCTTCCTGCGCAACCGCTGGCTGGCCTGGGTGATGATAGTGGGCACGGGCGGCGGCATCTACTTCTTCATGAAAGCCCTGCCTTCGGAGCTGGCCCCGATTGAGGACCGCAGCCGCATCAACGTCAACGCGACGGGCCCGGAAGGCGCCTCGTTTGAGTTCATGGACAACTACATGGCGCAAATCACCAAGATGGCGATGGATTCCGTGGGCGGTAAAGACCTGAGCAGCGTGTTTGCCGTGACGTCGCCGGGCTTCGGCGGGGGCTCCAACTCCGGCACGGCCCGCGTGCTGCTGGTGGAAGCCGACGCCCGCGAGAAAACCCAGGACCAGATTTCAAAAGGCCTCACCAACGGCGTGAAGCGGCTGTCGGCGGCCCGCACCTCGGTGTCGCAGGACCAAAGCATCGGCGGGGGCGGCGGGGGCGGCCTGCCCGTGCAGTTTGTGATGCAGAACCAAAGTTTTGACAAGCTGCGCGAAGCCGTGCCCAAGTTCCTGGAAATAGCGCGCCAGGACCCCACCTTCCAGTTCGTGGACGTGAACCTGAAGTTCAACAAGCCCGAGCTGCGCGTGAACATTGACCGCGAGAAGGCCCAGAGCCTGGGCGTGTCGGTGCAGAGCATCTCGCAGACCCTGCAATCGGGCCTGAGCGGGCAGCGCTACGGCTACTTCATCCGCAACGGCAAGCAGTACCAGATTATCGGCCAGGTGGCCCGCGAGGACCGCAACCAGCCGCTGGACGTGCGCCTGCTGTCCGTGAAAAACGCCGACGGCGAGTTGGTGCAGCTCGACAACGTCATTCGGCTGGAGGAAAGCAGCACGCCGCCCCAGCTCTACCGCTTCAACCGCTACAACTCGGCCACGTTCTCGGCCTCGCTGGCGCCGGGCAAAACCCTGGGCGACGGCATCGCCGCCATGCGCGCCATTGCCGAAAAAAACCTGGACGAGACGTTTACCACCGAACTGTCGGGTGCCTCGCGTGACTTCGAGGAAAGCTCTTCTTCCCTCCTTTTCGCCTTCGGCCTGGCGCTGGTGCTGATTTATTTGGTGCTGGCCGCGCAGTTCGAAAGCTTCCGCGACCCGGTCATCATCATGGTGACGGTGCCGCTGGCCCTTTCGGGCGCCTTGCTTAGCCTGTGGTACTTCAACCAAACGCTGAATTTGTTCTCGCAAATCGGCATCATCATGCTGATTGGTCTGGTGACGAAAAACGGTATCCTCATCGTAGAATTCGCCAACCAGCGCGTCGAGAAGCACAACGTGGACTACATGACCGGCCTGGTGGAAGGCGCCACGGCCCGCTTCCGCCCCATTCTCATGACTTCGCTTTGCGCCATTCTTGGCATCCTGCCCATTGCCATTGCCACGGGGGCGGGCGCCCTTAGCCGCCGGGCCATGGGCATTGGCGTGGTGGGTGGCCTGTTCTTCGCCACGGCCCTCACGCTGTACGTGGTGCCGGTGATGTATTCGTACTTCGCCACGGCCAAGAAGCACAAGAAGGCCGCGCCCGTGGTTAAGCCAGCTGTGGCCGCCTAGAACGACCACTCCCCTCCTTGCCAAGGAGGGGATGTTCGAGCCGTAGGCTCGGACGGGGGTGGTTGAACTCGTTGAGCGATGCGTGAACGAACCACACGCAAGTCGTTCAACGGCTTAACCGCCCCAGCTGCCGCTTCGCGCCAGCGTCCCCTCCTTGGTAAGAAGGGGAATTTGATGTTCTTTTCTTTACTCATGTCCCGTTTCCTTTTTCTTTTCCTGCTCGCAACCGCCACCTTGGCCCAGGCCCAAAAGCCCGTGCTGATGCCGCGCCAGCCCGCCGAGAAGCCCAAAGCCAAGTCCCAAACCGAAAAGCCCGTCACGGTGGCGCCGGCACCGGCCCTCGCCCTGGCCCAGGCCATTCAGATAGGGCTGGAAAACAACTTCAACATCCGCCTCTCGCGCACCGACGAGCAGATTGCGGCCAACAACGTGACCCGCGGCAACGCCGGCCAACTGCCGGTGGTGAACGGCAACTTGACGCGCACGTTCAACAACAACAACGTGCGGCAGGAGTCGTCGAGCCGCCCGGAGCCCAGCGTGGCCAGCAACGCCCAATCGAACCTGCTGAACGCCAACGTGGCCGCGACGTGGACGATTTTCGACGGTTTCGGCATGTTCATCGCCTACGACCGGCTCAAGGCCCTCAACCAAACCCAGCGCCAAATCACGCGCGCCACGCTGGAAGAAACCGTGGCCGCCATCACCGACGCCTACTACGCCGTGGTGCGCGAATCGGGCAAAATCAAGAGCATCGAAGAAGCCCTGAAAATTGGCCAGGCCCGCATCGACCTGACGCAGGCCCGCGTGGACGTGGGCGTGAGCGCCAGAGTGGAAGTGCTGACGGCGCGCGTGGACTACAACGCCGACCAATCGGCCCTGATTCAGCAGCAGGAGTTGTTGAGCACCGCCAAAATCAACCTCAACAACCTGATAGGGCGCACGCCGCGCATCGACTTCAGCCCGGCGGACTCCATTGTGGTGACGCGCGACCTGAACCAGGACGCCATCACGCAGGCCATTCAGCAAAACAACCCCCGCCTGCAAGCCGCCCGCACCAACACCGAAGTAGCCACTTATGACCGCCGGCTGGTGCGCGCCTCGCGCTTCCCGCAGGTGGGCCTCACTTCCGGCTACGGCTTGAACCGCAACGTGAACGGCGCCGCCTTTTTCGGCACGCAGCTCGTGACCAACACCGGCCGCACCTACGGCCTCAACTACGGCGTGGTGGCCTCGGTGCCCATCTTCGACGGCTTCAACCGCAACCGCCTGGAGCAGAACGCCCGCATCGTGGAAGAGCAAAGCCAGCTGCAGCTGGGCCAAACCCAGCTGCAAATCGAAGCGGACGCTCAGCAGTCCTTCGCGCAGTACCTCAACCGCCTACAGCTGCTGGAGCTGGAAGAAACCAACATTCTGCTGGCCCGCGAAAACGTGGCCATTGCGCTGGAACGCTACCGCCTGGGCCTGCTCACGCCCATTGCCCTGCGCGAAGCCCAGCGCACCCAGCTCGACGCCGAAGTCCGCTTGCTCGACATCCGCTTCCAAGCCAAGCAGGCCGAAACGACCCTGCGCCGTTTGAGCGGTGGCCTGGTGCAGTAAGCACTCGCCGCAGGACGAACCAAGAGGGTGTGCACAAGTGTCAGCGCCCGAATAAAGGCCGTCCGGCTGAGCTTACCGGAGTATACCTGCCGGCCCCGGTTGGGCGCCCTCGGCGTCAGACCGGGGCCGGCAGACTGATTGCGAAACCGCGCTACTAAAATTATTCAGCTGCACGGCCGAGATGCTTCGGCAAGCTCAGCTGGAGCGTTTTCAATAACTCAAACAGCTTCTTGGTGGCAACTTCCCTTCATGCATAAATCTTTACATGCACTCTCTGAACACGATGGGCGGGGTTCGTGCGATGACGGTGCTGCGGCCCGGCCCGGTGTTGCGGTGCAGGTATAAGTAGCAGGTGAGGGGGCGCCGCAGCTTCTCGTTGGCCCAAATTTTAGCCAGCGGGTACTCCAGCGTGAGCGTGTCGTGGCGAATGGTAACCGGAATAACTCCTTGCGTGCCACTCGAAAACGTCATGCGCGGGTCGACGCTCTGAAACTTGATGGAAACGGCGAAGCCGTACTCCGACTCCTCCTTTTCGGCGATGACGTAGGCCAGCTTTGCTTTCAGGATAGATTTTGCCGACGGCACGGTGCACGGCGGTTGGTTGAGGACCAGCAGGGCAATGCTACTGGGAGCAGGCGCCTGCGCACCGGTGCCGACGGGCAGGGCTCCGCTGAGTATTGCGCTCAGCAGCAATCCCATCCAGGTAGATTTTTTATTCATAATGAATTATGGGGCTGGGGGCGCGCCAGTCCCGGCTATCGGTGGTGCTGTTGCGCAGCTCAACTGTGGGTGCATTCCCAAACCCTATATTAATGCCTAAATCCTCGCCTGCTCCGAAATGGCTTCGCCCCCCGCCGTCCTCAAGAAAGCCCTGACGCCGCTGCACCTGTGGGCCATTGCCGTGGGGCTGGTCATTTCGGGCGAGTACTTCGGCTGGAACTACGGCTGGGCCGTGGCCGGGCCGGTGGGCTTTCTGGTGGCCACGCTGCTGGTGACGGTGCTCTACGTCACGTTCATTTTCAGCTTTACGGAGCTCACCACGGCCATTCCGCAGGCGGGTGGGCCGTTTGCGTACGCGCACCGAGCCTTCGGGCCGATTGGGGGCTTCGTGGCGGGCTATGCTACGCTGGTCGAGTTTTTGTTCGCGCCGCCGGCCATTGCCTTTGCCCTGGGCGGCTACGTGCATTTCCTGTACCCGGGCGTGCCGGTGCTGTACACCGCCTTGGGCTGCTACGTGGCTTTTACCCTGATTAACCTACTGGG
>DASVTG010000197.1:0-2615 GCA_036387695.1 Hymenobacter sp.
GAAGGCGCGGGGGGGCCGCCAGGCCGGTTTGGGCCAGCAGCAGCCCCCCCAGTATCGGGACGATGGAGGCCATGGTGGGCAGAATACGTACAAACGGGCGGCGGGTGTTGCCGGCCGCCCGTGCACAACCCCAGCAGTGAGGGCCAGGTTACTGGCCCAAGGCCGCGGTGAGGGCGCCCCGCGGCATCGGGGTCGCTGGGCCGCGGGCCGTACTCAAACTTCCGCAGCGACTGGGCCAGGTAGTTGTTCACGTCGGCGCCGCGGCCGGTAAAAAGGAAGAGCCCGGCGCCACGCAGAGGGTTGCTTCACCCCGCGCCCGCGCTGCTTCGCCCCGGCCAGCCGACCCTTCGCCCCGATTGGGGTGGCAAACCAGGGACCCGGAAACGTAAATTAGGCCTAAATATTTCAGTTCATCAACGGCATATGCTTACTCCCGACGCTCTTTTTTCCCTGGCCAACCCACTGGCCACGCTGGGCGCTACTGGTGCTGGCCCCGCGCCGGCGCCTCACCCGGGCCGTGGTGCTGAGCGGTACCCTGCCCTTGCTGCTGGCCGCCACCTACGTGATGCTCATTGGCTACCAAACCGTTGCGCATCCCGCGCCGGGCGGTGGCTTCGGGTCGCTGGGCGAGGTGGCGGCGCTGTTTCGGGAGCCGTGGGCGCTGCTGGCCGGCTGGGTGCACTACCTCTGCTTCGACCTGGCCGTGGGCGCCTGGGAAACCCGCGACGCCCACCGGCGCGGCGTGCCGCACTGGGCGCTGGTGCCCTGCCTGGCGGCCACGTTCCTGCTTGGGCCGCTGGGCTTGCTGCTCTACAGCGGCGTGCGGCGGCGCTACCCGCAGCCCGGGGCCGCCACTACCTGATTCCTTCTTCTAACTTCTGGCACCTTGAAAACTGCGCTGCTTCCGAGTTTCTTTCCCATGCGTGAGGCGCCGGCCACCAGTGGCTCGCCGGTGCGCACGGCCCTGCAGGTGCTGCACCGCGCAGTTCTTCCGGCTCAACCGCCAAGTCATTGCCCAACTGCCGGCCGTGCGCCGCCTCCACCCCCATTTCAACGGCAAGCTGCTGGTGGAGCTGCACCCCGCGCCTAGCGAAGAAGTATTGGTGAGCCGCGAAAAAGCCAGCGCCGTGAAAGCCTGGCTGGAGGGGTAGCTTTCTGCGTATCTTGGTGCATCGTCAACTGCCGCTGTATGGATGTTATCAAATTAAAATCGGCGGTGCTGGACCGGTTTACCGAAGCAGAATTTCTGGAGTTTTGCCTCGACCACCGCAAGCTCCGCATCGAACGGTATCAGGACGGGACCATCACGATTCAGCAGCCGGCATTCAGCCTCATGAGCATGATTAATGCCGAGCTCAGCTGCGAGTTGGCGGAGTGGAACCACGGCGCCGAAGCGGGCATCACCTTCGATTCCTCAACCGGCTTCACGCTCGATACCGGGGCCATGCTCTCGCCCGACGCCAGCTGGATTGCCCAAGCCCGCTGGGACGCCCTGAGCGCCGAGGACCGACGCGGCTTCGCCCGCATCTGCCCCGATTTTGTGGTGGAGCTGCTTTCGCCCACCGACCGCCTCACCGACACCATGCGCAAGCTGGAGCACTGGCTCGAAGCCGGCGCCAAGCTGGGCTGGCTGATTGCGCCGGCCACGGAGTCCGTCTACATTTTCGAGCCCGGCCAGCCGGTGCGCCCCGTCGTGGGCTTCGACCAGAACCTGGTGGCCGGGCCGCTGCTGCCCGGCTTCGCGTTGGAGCTGCGCCGGCTGCGGAATCGGTGAGGTGTGAAATGGTGAGGAGTGAGTTTGATGTTCTACCTGCGCTAATTGTGCGGATGGCGCAAACAAGGCGCAAACAAAACTTCAAACTCACCCCTCACCATTTCACACCTCACTGTCACCTATCCAGCCAGCTTTTGAACACGTTCACCTTCTCGCGGCTCACCAGCACCTGGGCGTCGGGCGCGGTGGGTTTGAGCACGGTTTGCAGGCGGGAATTGGTGTAGTGGATGATGTCCTGGATGGCGGTTTGCTGGGCCAGGTAGGCGCGGTTGAGGCGGAAGAAGCGGCGCGGGTCGAGCAGGCCTTCGAGCTGGTCCATGGTGTAGTCCACCACAAACTTGCGCCCCTCCGCGGTTTGTAGGAAGGTGGCTTTTTCGAGGCTAAAGAAGTAGGCTATCTGGTCGAGCGGCACCACTTTCAGGTGCTCGCCCACGCGCACCACAAACTGCGTTTTGTAACTCGTGGCGGGCGCGGCTTGCTGCATCTGCTGCACCAGTTGGGCCAGCAGGCCCGGGTCGAAGGCGGGGGCCGTGGCGGTGGCTGGAGCAGCGGGCAGCCCTGCCGGGTACGAACGCTCGCGCAGCTTGCGCACCGCCGCCGTTAGCTCCTCTTCATCAATGGGTTTGAGCAGGTAGTCCACGCTGTTTACCTTGAAGGCTTGCAGCGCGTACTGGTCGTAGGCGGTGGTAAAAATGACCGGACAACGCACCTGCGCGCGTTCAAACAGCTCAAAGCTGAGCCCATCGGCAAGGTGAATGTCCAGGAACAGGACGTCGGGTGCGGGCTGCGTGCTTTCGAGCAAGGCCACGGCCTGCGTCACCGATTCGGCCGTGCCGAGCAC
>DASVTG010000198.1:0-4223 GCA_036387695.1 Hymenobacter sp.
TCTCGGCTGCGCTCGACATGACGTTCAAAAAATACGTTTCGCTATCACTTCAGGCTCAGGATGTATTTCGTCATTTCCCGCGCATCGGCTTCGGAAATATTCGGGTGGGGCGTCATCGGGACCGCGCCCCAGTTGCCGGCGCCGCCCGTCCTGATTTTGCCCGCCAGCATGGCAATGTTGGCTTCACTATCCGGGTATTTTTCGGCTACCGCTACGTAGGCCGGGCCCACCAGCTTCTCGTTTTCCTTGTGGCAGCTCAGGCAGTCGGACCCCGCAATCAGCTTGGCGCCGGCGGCCACGATGCCGCCCGAATGCTCGGTGCCGATTTTGGTAACGCTGGTGTCGACTTGGGGCTGGTGCGCCACGGCCGAAACGTTGGCATCCGACGTGCTGTCGCTGTTCAGCTCCGCCGAAGAAGCTTCTTTCACGCTGCGGGCTTCGTCGGGGCCGTCTTTCTTGTAGCCGGAATCGCAAGCGGCGAGGGTGGCACACAGGCCAAGGAGAAAAGCAGTCTTTTTCATGGGAAAGGGCGTTAAATACCGAGCAGGGTGTTGTTAAGCGTGGGATTGGGAGCCGTAGCGGCGAAGTCATCGAAGGCTTTATCGGTGACGCGGATGATGTGGTCGCGGATGAAGGCAGCACCTTCGCGGGCGCCGTCTTCGGGGTGCTTGAGGGCGCATTCCCACTCCAGCACGGCCCAGCCGGGGAAGTCGTATTGGGCCATTTTGCTGAAAATGGCTTTGAAGTCTACTTGCCCATCGCCGAGCGAGCGGAAGCGCCCAGCCCGGTTTAGCCAGCTCTGGTAGCCGCCGTACACGCCCTGCCGCCCAGTGGGGTTAAACTCGGCGTCTTTGACGTGGAACATGCGGATGCGCTCGTGGTAAAAGTCAATGTACTCCAGGTAGTCGAGGCACTGTAGAATGAAGTGCGAGGGGTCGTAGAGCAAGCAGGCCCGTGGGTGCTGCTTGACTTCGTCCAGGAACATCTCGTAGGTCACGCCGTCGTGCAGGTCCTCGCCGGCGTGCACTTCGTAGCACAGGTCCACGCCGCACTCGTCAAACGCGTTGAGAATAGGCGTCCAGCGGCGGCCCAACTCCGCGAAGCCGGATTCTACTAGGCCGGCGGGGCGTTGGGGCCATGGGTACACCGTAGGCCACAGCAGCGCGCCGCTGAAGGTGGCGTGGGCATCCAAGCCCAGGTTTTGGGAGGCTTTGGCGGCGTATTTCAGTTGCTGCACGGCCCATTTCTGGCGCTCCGCGGGGTTGTTGCGATAAGCTTCCGGGGCAAAGCCGTCGAACAGTTGGTCGTACGCGGGGTTCACGGCCACCAGCTGGCCTTGCAGGTGGGTAGAGAGTTCGGTGATTTCAAGCCCGGCGGCATTTACTATCCCCTTGATTTCGTCGGCGTAGGTTTTGCTTTCGGCCGCTTTCTGCAAATCGATGAAGCTGGTGTCGCTCGTGGGTATCTGAACGCCTTTGTAGCCCAGGCCTTTCGCCCAGGCGCAGATGTTCTCCAGCGTGTTGAATGGCGCTTGGTCGCCCATGAATTGGGCCAGGAAAATGGCAGGTCCTTTGATGGTTTTCATGGGTAACTTAGACGGTAAATTCGGTCCACTTCTTGTCGGAACGGCCCGAGGCGATGACGTTTTCTATGAAGGCCATGCCCCGGATGCCCTCTTCCACGCTAGGGAAATCCAGGGCTTCGGAAGTGGCGCTTTGGCCCGTCATTTCTGCCTGCAAGGTTAGGGCGAAGTTGCGATAGAGGTTGGCGAAGGCTTCGAGGTAGCCCTCCGGGTGGCCGGCGGGCGTGCGGGCGTTGTGCTGGGCGAAGGAGCCGACGTAGCCAGTGCCCGTCCGGCGGATTTCAGCGGGCCGGTCCAGCCACTTTACCATCAGCGTATTGGCGTCTACTTGCTGCCATTCCAGGCCGCCTTTGTCGCCGTATGCCCGGATGCGGACGTTGTTTTCCTCGCCGGCCGCAACCTGCGTGGCCACCAGCACGCCGCTGGCGCCCCCGGAAAGCTTGAGCAGCACGGCGCCGTCGTCGTCGAGCCGGCGGCCCGGCACCACAATGTTGATGTCGGCGCACAACTGCTCGACCTGCAGGCCGGTCACGTACTCCAGCAAGTTGAACGCGTGGGTGCCAATGTCGCCCATGGCTCCCGCCACGCCGCTGCGGGTGGGGTCGGTGCGCCAGGCGGCTTGCTTGTTGTCGCTGCCTTCCACAAAGCCGCTGAGCCAGCCCTGCGGGTACTCCACGTACACCTTGCGGATGGCGCCAAAAGTGCCCGCAGCAATGAGCTGCCGGGCCTCTTTCACCATGGGGTAGCCGCTGTACGTATGGGTCAGGCAAAGCCTTTTGCCACTGCCGGCCGCTACTTGCTGCAATTGCTTGGCCTCCGCCAAGGAGAAGGTCATCGGCTTGTCGAGGATGACGTGGAAGCCGCTCTCCAGGGCCTGGCGGGCCGGCTCGAAGTGGAGGTGGTTCGGCGTCACGATGGCGACTACCTGCACTCTTTCCTCTGCGGGCCGGTGCAATTCCTGCTCGAATAACTCCTGGTAAGAGCCGTACACCCGGTCTTCCGGTAAGCCTAGAAGCAGGCCAGTGGCGCGAGACTTTTCAGCGTCGCTGCTGAACGCGCCAGCGGTGAGTTCATACAAGCCATCGAGGGCGGCGGCCATGCGGTGGATGGCGCCAATAAAGGCACCCTGCCCGCCCCCAATCATGCCCAGTCGTAGTTTCATTCGTTTGTAGTAGGTGTTTCAATTGGTGTAGAGACGCCACACTTGGCGTCTCTGGGACCGCGCCATTTCAACGATTATCGTGCAACGCCGAGACGCCAAGTGTGGCGTCTCTACACCATTCTGGCGGCGCTTTAACCAACTGAAGGCCCTTATACTTCGATGCGGGCTTTGGTTTCGGCAAAAGCCAGTTCCTCGGTTTTGGCTGGGGCGTTTTGGTCTTTGAACAGCAGCAGGAACACGGCCAATACGGCAGCGGCAATGCCGGCGGGAATCAGCCAGATGGTTTGCCAGTCGTGCAGGTCGCCGGCCGTTTTGTGGGCGTCCACAATCTGGCCCGAGAGCAGCGAGCCAATCAGCATGCCCACCCCGTAGGTGGCCAGCGTAATAAAGCCCTGGGCAGCGCTCTTGGACTGTTCGCCAGCTAGGTTGTCGGTGTAAATCTGCCCGGTCACGAAGAAGAAATCGTAGCAGATGCCGTGCATCACAATGCCCGCAATCAGCATCCAGTAGGCGGAATTGCCGTCGCCGTAAGCAAAAAACAAGTAGCGAATAACCCAGGCCGCCATGCCGATGGCCAGCATCTTTTTCACGCCCAGCCGCACGAAGAACACCGGAATGAGCAGCATAAACAGCACCTCCGATACCTGGCCCAGGCTTTGCACGCCGGCGGCCGATTTCATGCCCACCTCGTTCAGGAAGGGGTTGGTGAAGCCGTAGTAAAACGACAGCGGCACGCAGATGGCCACCGACGCCAGGAAGAAAATCAGGTAGGAGCGGTTACGCAGCAAGCCGATGGCTTCCAGGCCCAACATGTCGCCGATGCTGCTTTTGCCTTCTTTCTTGACGGGCGGCGTGGGCGGCAGCGTAAAGCTGAACAGCCCCAGCAGCAGCGATGCCCCGGCCGCCATGCGGAACGTGAGCACCAGGTTGCCGTTCTGCTCCCAGTTGAGCCAGCCAATGGTGAGGCCGGCAATAATCCAGCCCAAGGTGCCCAGCACCCGAATGGTGGCGAATTCCTTCTGCGGATTCTGCATCTGCCGAAAGGAAATCGAATTCACCAAGGCCAACGTGGGCATGTACACAATCATGTAGCTGAGAATGTACGGGTAGAAGTCGCTGAAATCGGCGGCTTGCGAGGCCAGCCACAGCAGGCCCGCGCCCAACAGGTGCAACACGCCTAGAATCTTCTGGGCCGAGAAAAACCGGTCGGCAATCAGCCCGATGACGAAGGGCGCCACAATGGCCCCGATGGACTGCGTGAGAAAGGCGGCACCCACCTGGGTGGCGCTGGTGTTCAAACCCTTAAGCAGGTAGGTGCCCAACGTCACGAACCAGGCGCCCCAGATGAAGAACTCCAGGAACATCATCAAAGACAGTTTGAAGCGGATAGTAGGCGTCATGGGCAAGAAGGGAATGGAGTGGCGAGTGACGTTGGAAGGTTTAGTGCCGGTCGGCCCGCCCCAGGCGGGCCGACCAGTT
>DASVTG010000199.1:0-1644 GCA_036387695.1 Hymenobacter sp.
TACTTCTCGCGCGTCGTTCAACGATGCGATGAAGGCGATGAGGGCCTGCTGCTCGGCTTGGCTGAGGTGTAACCGGTCTTCGGCCAGGGTTTGGGTGGGCACGGCCAGGCCCAGGCCGGCCCCGCCGCCCCGGTTGTAGAAGTCCATCACCTGCTCCAAGGTCTGGTACACGCCGTTGTGCATGTAGGGCGGCGTGAGGGCAGCGTTGCGCACGGTGGGCGTTTTAAAAGCGTGTTTTTGGTGGGCCACGCCGTAGAGCAGGAACTTGCCCGGGTCGGCGTCCAGCACCGGGTGCAGCGTGTCGGCGGTGGCAGGCACACCGAGGACTTCGCTTTCCGTTTTGTCGTAGAGCGGCGGCACGGTGCCGTTGAACAGGGGCATGTAGTGGCAGGTGCCGCACTGGGCCTTGCCCATGAACAGGTTGAAGCCGAGCACTTCCTGGCGGCTGAGCACCGTGGTGTCGCCGCGCAGAAACTGGTCGAAGCGGCTGTTGAGGCGGACCAGGGACCGGACGTAGGCCGCCACCGCGCGCCGAATGTTGCGCTCCGAAAGAGGTTGTTTTTCGCTGGCAAAGGCCTGGACGAAGAGCTTGGCATAAGAACCTTTCTTGCGCAACAAAGCAGGCGCCTCGCTCAGGTGGCCGCCCATTTCGGCTTTGTTGGACACCACGGCGTGCACCTGGTCTTCCAGGAAATGCACCCGGTTGTCGTAGAACTGGTCGGGTTGCAGGGCGGCGTTGAGCAGGGTGGGGGTGTTGCGCTCCAGCCCGGCACCGGCCAGCAGCGAGCTATTCACTTTCAGGCCATCGGTGTAGGCCCGCCCGGGCGCGTGGCAGCTGGCGCAGGAGCGGCCCGCCTTGCCCGAAAGCAGCGGTTCGCTGAACAAGGCCTCGCCTAATTTCAGGACGGCCGGCGTGGGCTGGGCTGCGTCGGCGGGCGCAAAAAAGGACGCGTCGAAGGCATCGGCCACGAAGTAGCCGCTTGCGTCGGCCCGCACCGCCCGCCGGGCCTCCACCAGCGGAATCTGCAGTTGCACCTGCGCCTGCCGGAGCCCCGCCAGCGCGGGGTTGAAGTAGCGCACGAAGAAGCGGGCGCGGTCGAAACTGTTGAAATCCTGCTGGGGCGCGGCCACGGCGGCTTCGCAGCGGGCCAGCTGCGTGGTCAGGGCGGCGGGCACGCCAAACAGGGACACCACTTCCCGGCTGGCTTTCAGCGTCGTGGCGGCTTCGGGCAGCGAGGCGTGCGCCGCCGGCGAGTCGAAGCCGGACACGCCCTTGGCTGCCAGCCGGTAGAGGTTGAGCCGCACGGCGTCGAATACCTCGGCGTCGGAGAAGGCCAGGTAGGGCACTTGCTGCTCCAGGCGGCGCACCTCGGCGAGCAAGTTGTCGAGCTCCTGGTGAATCAGGTCGCGGTTGGCGCGGGTATCGGGGGCGGCGTACACGTACTCTTCCAGCACCTGAAACCCGGCCGGGGGAATGACTTCGCCCGGTTCGCCGGGCTCGGTTTCGGGCAGGGCCGCGCCGTTGAGGCGCGTGGCGGCGTGCGGGTAGTAGTACTCAACGGCAAACTCCAGGTGCTTGTACTCGCGGCGGCAGGCCGCAAACTGCGCCCGCAGCGCCGTGGTGTCGGCCTGATAGGTGACCTC
>DASVTG010000200.1:0-3992 GCA_036387695.1 Hymenobacter sp.
TTCCAGACGCGGAGCGGCGTGGCTTTGGATAAAACATTCAGGCCGTCGGCGAGCAGGGACATAGAAGCAGGGTAAAAAAGCAGTAGCGCGAACTTGGCAGCGCAAGCTCCTGCGTGGGAACGTGCACTACAAAGTTCGCGCTACTTCGGTTGCGTCGTGGTCGACGCGTTATTTCTTCGTCGCCGGAAATTCGATGGCGCTGGTGTAGGTGCTGGCTTTGCCGAAGGACTGGTTGATTTCATCAACGGCCGCACGGCTACTCAGGCGTTTGGGCTTGGTGTTGAGGAAGGTACCGTCTTCGCCCACCAGCATATAGGTTGGGATTTCCTGCAACGCGTAGGCTTGGG
The DNA here is from genome assembly GCA_036387695.1 of Hymenobacter sp. Taxonomy (GTDB): domain Bacteria; phylum Bacteroidota; class Bacteroidia; order Cytophagales; family Hymenobacteraceae; genus Hymenobacter. The sequence continues at coordinate 348 of DASVTG010000200.1, forward strand.
CCACCGGCGAACGCATGCCGCCGCCGGAAATGCGCACGTGCACGCCGGGCAATTTTTTCGCGGTCACGAGCTGGCGCCAGGCCTGCTCGTTTTCGTCAAGGGCAATGTTCACGAAGACGATGTTCTTGCCTTCAAACTTGCGCATCAACTCTTGCGCGTAAGCCAAGTCGCGCAAGCTCAACCCGTTGGTGGTTTTCCAAAAGTTCAAGTAAACCAGCTTGCCTTGGAAATCGTGCAGGCGCACCGTGTCGCCGGTAGCCGAAGCCAACTTAAAGTCAAACGCAGGCGCCCCGATGGCAAATTCTTTGTGCAGGTCGTAATCGGCTTGCAGCGTGGGGTAGTACTGGTTTTTGGAGTCGTAGCTGCGGAAGTCCGCCAACATCGCGGCCGACTGCTTTACGTGGCCAAAGCGAAATGACTCCTGCAAGACGCGCCCCAGCACAATGGCCCGGGTAGTGCCGGTTAGTTTCTTGCTGGCCAAGGCGTAGCAAGCCGGATAAAAGTCTGGGTCGGAGCGCTGGTGCTTGTCCTGGGCCACGGCAAAGTGCACGTAGTTAATCAGGAATTCGTGGTACAGCTCGCTCAGGGCGGCGTTGGGCTCGTTGAGCAAGCCCGGCTCCCGCAAGAAATTATAGTAGTCGGGCGCCATCTTGAGGCGGCCCTCGGTGTTCACCACCTGCTCGCGCAGGTCCTGAAACGTCAGCCGGTCGTTGGCGTAGGCGTACACCACTTCGGCGTGGGCGTAGTTGTAAAAATCCTGGGTGAAAGACTGCTTGGCGGCGTGGTCTTCCAAGAACTCAAACTCGTGCTTGCGGCGGTACTCCAAAAACGACAGGAAAGGCGCTTCGTACAGTTGAATGTTATCGGGCAGCACCTGAAAGCCGTCGTTCTCCACGAATTGAGCGTCGGCTTCCACGAGGTAGTTGTTGGCGTTGGCGGCTTGCTGCCGGTGCCGCTGTTCCTCGGTCAGGTTGTTGCGGTTGCGCAGCTTGGTGGCCAGGCCCGTGGGCACGTCGTTGGGCTTGAATTTCAAAGTGCCCGACATGTCTTCGCCTTTGAAGCGCACGTCCATGTCGGTACCGGGGTCCAGAAACAGCGGCGCCACGTCGTCGCCGAACACCAGGTCCGCTTTGGTCGGTCCCACGATGGGCACCACCAGCTTGAACTCGCCTTTGTCGTTCAGCCGGGCCCGAAACAGCTTTTCTTTCGGGTCGAGCGGGTTTTCCCGCACCGACACCGCTATCGAGTCGGTAGTGGGGCCGGCGACCCGCCCCGTGAGCGTGGCCGTGCCCGACGCCGCCAGCGCGGGGGCGGCTTCTCTGCGGGCCGCACCCACCACCGTAGTGGTGGTTTTGACCTGCCCCAGCCCCAGCAGCGGAGTCAGTAGCAATGCCGCGCCAAGCAGCCGACGTGCGCAAGTGATGAAGGAACTTATCATAACACAAAAAACTAGTGACCGGCGACCCGACCGCGCCGTCAACAAGGGGTCAGACAAAAAACACAACCGACGAACTTAACCTAACAAATCACGGGATAAGCCTATCAGTAGTCCGAAGATACGGCTTTTTGATTTATAAAATCCTAATCGATAGCCCACTAATTTGCGGAACTATTGGAAAAAGATGCAGCTTATCGACTGCCCTATGTAGCAGTCACGAACTGATTATCAGTACGCTTTTCCCTCAACCGAATAGGCCATTCAACACCTCATCGAGCCGGCTCACGGCTTGCACTTTTAGGCCGTAGCGTGCCAGGTCCAACCCCTTGCCATTGAACTGCGAAACATACATCTCTCTAAAACCCAATTTTTCGGCTTCAGCCAATCGTTGGTCCAAGCGCGAAACGGCGCGGATTTCGCCGCTCAGTCCGACTTCGGCCGCCAGACACACATTCCCGGGAATGGCCACGTCGTTGAGCGAGGAAACCACGGCCGCGCACACGGCCATGTCCAGGGCCGGGTCGTCGAGGCGCAGGCCGCCGGCAATGTTGAGGAACACGTCGTGCTGGCCCAGGCGCAGGCCGGCGCGCTTTTCCAGCACGGCCAGCAGCATTTGCAGGCGCTTGGCGTCGAAGCCGGTGCTGCTGCGCTGCGGCGTGCCGTAGGTAGCGGGCGTCACGAGGGCCTGCACTTCCACCAGCAGCGGGCGGTTGCCCTCCAGCGTGGCCCCGATGGCCATGCCGCTCAGGCTCTCGCCGCGCTGCGAAAGCAGGATTTCCGACGGGTTGCTCACTTGCCGCAGGCCGTCGCCCTGCATTTCGTAGATACCGAGCTCAGAAGTGCTGCCGAAGCGGTTTTTGGTGGTGCGCAGGATGCGGTAGCTCATGTGCCGGTCGCCTTCAAACTGCAGCACGGTGTCCACCATGTGCTCCAAAATTTTGGGGCCGGCGATGCTGCCGTCCTTCGTGATGTGGCCGATGAGCAGCACCGGCGTGCTGGTTTCTTTGGCAAACTTCAGGAACTCGGCGGTGCACTCGCGCACCTGGCTCACGCTGCCCGCGCCGCTTTCCACCAGCGTGGAGTGCATGGTCTGGATGGAGTCGATGACTAGGATGTTGGGCTGTACCTGGTCAATCTGCCGGAAGATGTTCTGGGTGTTGGTTTCGGTGAGGATGTAGCAGCCCGGGTGCTGGCCGTCGGCCAGGCGCGCGGCGCGCATTTTTATCTGAGCCTCGCTTTCTTCGCCGCTCACGTACAGCACTTTCATCTGGCGCAGGCTCAGGGCAATTTGGAGCATGAGCGTGCTTTTGCCAATGCCGGGCTCGCCGCCAATCAGGATGATGGAGCCGGGCACAATGCCGCCGCCCAGCACGCGGTTCAACTCGCCGTCGGGGGTGAGGATGCGGGGCTCGTCTTCGGCCAGGATGTCACCGAGCGGCACCGATTTGGCGGCTTTGGCCAGGTTGCCGCCGGGCACGGTGCTGGCGGGCTTCCACTGGCCGGTGGTAGTGGCCACGGTCTCCTTCTGGACGACTTCTTCGACGTAGGTGTTCCACTCGCCGCAGGCCGGGCACCGGCCTATCCATTTCGCCGATTGGGCGCCGCAGGATTGGCAGAAAAATACAGTTCTGGCTTTGGCCATAAATTAGAGAAGACGGGCCCTGATAAGCCGGTCTTTGATAAGGCCCCTTGCACGCAAAAAGTTGCCTTAGTGAACAGTCATTGAAATTATTTGGCGGCGGACTGCGCGTTGTAAGCCCGCACCAGGTCCGGCAGGTTCTCAAAGCGGGCGTCCTTTTCCTGCTGCTTCACGCGAGCGGCCAGCCCGGCGTCGCCGGCAAACAGAACACTCATGGATTTGGCAAACTCACTGCCGCCACGGGGCACTTCGCGCAATTCTTCGGCGGGGTTGGTGCGTAAGTACCAGTAGTACTTGTCGTGCGTTCCGGTTGATACCCAAATGGGAATGGGTCCCAACGGAATGGGAATGAGCATGTCGTTCTTGGTCTTGGCATAGCCGAACAACTGCATGGGCCCAGGCCCCGCCAGGTTTTCCGCCAGCAACCCCAATGGCTTGCCTTTCAAATACAACGACTCGTATTGGTGCCCGTCCACGGTCATTGCTTTAACCCGGTTCACCTCCAAAGCCCTGAGGGGCGGCCGCGGGATACGGTCCGGGGCCGTGTCGTAGCACTGAATGCGCTCCA
>DASVTG010000201.1:0-6622 GCA_036387695.1 Hymenobacter sp.
TGCTACCAAATTGCCGTTTCGTGTCCAGTCAATTAACCATCATTTCGCCGCGGCCGGAAGTGCGTCAGCACAATGCGCTGATAAACAGTTCGTTTGTTCTCAATACATTGGAATGGCGCGCCTTCACGGCGATTCTGGCGCGCATTCACCCGGACGATGAGGAGTTCAAGGAATACTTCATCCCCGCCCCGGAACTGGTGGGGGACGAGACCGGGGGGAGTGCGTATCAGCAAATCAAGGGTCTAGCCAAGCGCCTGATGGACAGGACGCTGTACGTGGAGCTCTTGGGGCCGAACGGGGAGCGGATGAGCAAGCCCGATTACGAGTACATTTCTTTCATTACCAAGGCGCGCTACATGCGGCAGCGGGGGGGGCTTTTTGTCAAGGTTAACCCCGACTTTATTCCCTATCTGCTGCAGCTAACGCAGCGAGGCAACTTCACCAAAAGCCTGACCAAAGAGCTTAAAAGCTTGAGCAGCAGCCATTCATTTAAAATTTATTGGTTGCTGTCGGAGTACCGCACGTTTGGAACCCGCACCATCACGGTTGAAGACCTGCGGTTTCGGTTGGGCATCCGGGCCGATGAGTACGCCGACCGCTTCAATAACTTTAAAGCCAAGGTTCTGGACAAGGCGCAGGAAGAGTTGGCTGATACTGACTTATGCTTTAAAATGGAGTTTATACGGGAGGGCAAGGCCGTGAAGCAAATACGCTTTACGTTCAACGCCGGACCGCTGGTGCTGGAGCCATCTGCTACCAAATTGCCGTTCGTATCGGCGCACACGCCGCCGGTGCCGGAAGCCTGGGCGACTGATTTGCAGGCCATCGGGGTAGGGGAGGCTGGCTGCGATGTTATCCGCCGGCACTTGGCCGAAAACCAATACCCGGTGGAGTACCTGGGCTATGTGCTGGAGGTGATGCGCCGACCCCGCAAAGCAAAAATTCGCAAGCCGGCGGACTACATCTACAAATGCATCACGGGGAAGCTGTTGCACGAAGAATTTCGCCGCAGCCAAGAACCCGTGGCGGTGCCAGCGCCGGAGAAACCAGTGCAAAGGACAAGTAGCAAACCGGTGCCGACTGCCTTGGTTGAAACGGTTTACCAAGTAGAGGAAGTGCGGGAAATGTATGATAACCCAGGGCCCTTCAGCAAGAGTAACAAACGCGCCACTACGTTTGAAGAACACCTGCAATGTATTTATCTCGACCAGGGCTTTGTGTTGGAGACGCGGGCCGGCAAGCACGTGTTGGTTTTAAAGAATGGACAGCAGTAAGGCGACTCCCGGCCAGTACGTTATCCGCCTGTGGGGCTGCCCTGAGGGGATGTTGAGTATGTCGTCTTGTGCGAAGAAAACAAGCATGAATCGCGAGTAACCATTAGTAGTCATCCTTCAAAGCGCGAACTGCGCGAACGAAGTTTGCAATGGTGTGGTGCAGTCGTTGGCGCTCGGTAAATGTGACTTTATCGAGATCTCGGTCCGCCAGTAGGAGCGTATGAACTCCTCGTATTGTGGTGTAGTGTCCTTGCTTCCTCAATAAGCTGTATATCATTTTTTCATCAGTAAAGTGCTTCTGCCGCTTTTGTTGAAAACGATCTGCTTCGCGTTCAGATACGATGCCATACAATTCTGCTTTATTGGCTGGATGACCCAGCGCGAATGTGAAGCTATTACCCAAGGCAGCAATTCTCAGCGCGGAGTTTTCGGTCCATTTTACCCCGGCTTGGCGGTCAACTTGCTCGCGTAGGTGTTGCTCCAGCGATTCATCAAAACGCCTTGGCACTGGCGATGGAATGGGCTGGGCCACGGGCGGCGCAGTGGCATGGGCAACGGAAGGCTGCTGAGCGATGAAGCGGTGTACGATGCGATGCAACTCTTCCAATTCGGCGGGTTGCTCTACCTGAGCCCCTATTTCGATGGAGTTGCTGTCGGAGTAGCGCAGCAGGTTCATGGACGTAAGGAGGCCATCTTTCTCGCTTAGATACATTTTGGCGTGTAGATTCTCAACCAACACCGGATGGAGGCCAAGGCGCCGAACATGGTCGTAGCTGGCTTGACTTTCCTGGTTGCTACGGATGTAAAAGGTGACTTTTATGTTGCGGGCCATGGCGCGCTTAATGGCATTCACGGGCTTTTGCCAACTGGTGAAGTCAACATAGGGAGAAACGAGGACTAGCTCCCGCTCCGCTTCGTGAATAATATCGAGTAATTGAGCGGTGACTTTGTGAGGGGGAATAATCTTCATGCAGAGAATGCGGTAGATTTTAGAGGGCGCGAAAGGTAGCAATAAGGCGTTTGCGGTAGGTGACTGGCTTCTACACTAGCACAAACAACAAGGTTAATTGGCCGGGCATGATGTTCGACTGGCTGGCTCATTTATGCGTCCGTTAGCACCATGTTATTTCCCCTGCTAGGTTTGGCATTCGCATTCAGCACCACCTTTATGGCAAGCAACGCAACGACACTTTTTCGGGACGCACAAAGACCCAAACTCGGCCAAAGAGCTTTCTTGGTGAGCTACCGGCCCCTTGGCGCCACTGGCATGGGCAGGGAGTCAGTGATGCGCCACGATGGCGCGAATCGGCGTTGGTACGTGGACCATTCCTGTCGGCGCGAACCGGACTTTGTGCATCCCAACCCACTGATAAGCGGGTTGTGCAGAAAGGAAAAATTTGCCCCAAAGTTGCGGGAGGGCGACGTGGTGGCTTATGTGGTAAACGAGGGCCGGAAGTACCGAATCACGGCGGTCCTGCTTGTGGTAAGGACGGTTGCGAACCACGAGACCGCGGAGCAGCTATACCAATCCGTGGGGCAACAGTTGCCAGGCAACTGCATGGTCAAGAACAACGAGCCGTTGGCATTGACCTTCACCGGGGGCCGGACCGGTAGCGTACAGGCCATGAAGGACTGCCTGAAAAGCGGTACAGAAAAAGAGCAGCAGCGCACCATTCGCCAATGGGATAGGTATTATCGTGGCATCGTTAGCACCGACAAAGTGACTCAGGCCGCGTTGACCGAACCGCTTTATATTGAGCTAACAGCGCCTCCAACGGTGACTGCTTCCCAGTTAGCCGAAGCGTTTGGCAATGGTCCGCACGGGCGCCCACCAGGAATGCAGACCCCTAGCCTAAGGCACACCGTAACCCAGCTCAATCGGCTGCTTAGTCATGTTAAGCTGCCTACTGTGGCTGAAATGTACTCCGGCCTGCCGTCATTGAGCAACCAACTCATCGGCTAGCCCGGTTGCGAGTGCCCGGAGCCATTTCTGGCTGTGGCCCACCGTGGGGCTCGTTTTATCGGCGGGGCTGAGTTGCTGGGCCATCGCTTGGGCCAAGCGGCTGGCAGTACCCAGCTGAATTTCCTGGGTGAGAATGACTTGTAAGCGGCCATGCAACGCTGGCGACACGGCGACGAGGGCTTGCAACTCCTGCCCTAGCACGCGGATACCGACCATCAGCATCAGCTCACTTTCTTGCGGGTCCTGGGCAATCAGCAACTCGTAGTGACGCTCGATGATGTCGGCTTCGATGAGGGCGTGGTAATGCTGCAGAATCAGGCGCAGGTCGGTGCCGTCTTTGCCGCGCTGCTCGGGGCGGTCGTCCCAGGCCAGTAGCTTAAGGGCCACCAGGCCCGGCAGGGTCACGGCTTGCCAAGTGATTTGTTCGTTTACTTTGACGGGTTCGGCGGAGGCCAGCACTTCGGCCAGGCCAACGACCGAAATGCGGCTGAGGCCCTGGCCAGTGACTTGGACGCGGCCCTCCGTGTCGGCAATGCCACCGAAAGGCATCAGGTCCACCTGAATGCCGGTGGGCTCGTGAATCAGGCAAAAGGCGCTGCTGGCGGGGGCGGTAAACTGCTCGTGGGCAATCAGCCAGGCGCGTAGCCGTTCGTATTCGGCTTCGTGGGCAATGAGCACGGCCAAATCCACATCGGTCGTGCGGCGGCGCGGGGCGGCTCCGAGCGCCGCATCCAGCCACAAGTCGCGGGCGACGGCACCGACCAGAAAAAAATCGAGGCCCAACTGCTGAAGGCCGCGGGTCAAGGCCGGCAGCACCCGGTCGAGGCCCGAGGGGAAGCGCCGGTCAGGCGGAATGGTGGAGATATCGAGCATAGATTTTTTGAGCGACTTCGCGGTTGCGGGCGTCGCCGCTCAGGAGCAGGTCGGCATAGACCAGCAGCGGAGGCACGCACTGGCTGGTGGAGTTGTGGAAATTCAGGCGCTGGTCGAAAGGCTCCAGCACTTCCACGCTGCCGGTGGGGTCGGGCACCAGCCGCAGCTGGCGCATGAGGGCCGGACGGGTGGCGGTGCTGTAAAGGGTGAAAAACTCGGGCACCAAGAAGCCGTCGAGCAGCAAGGTGGCGGCCGGCTCGCCCCCCCAGTGAGTAAAGGCCCCGAGCGGTTGGTTTTGCCAGCCGCCGGTGGCTTGGTCGGCATCAAGCCACCGGTAGCGCTGGATGGGGAGGTGCGGGCGGAGCGTGTCGCCGTAGCCAGCTACCCAACGCTGGGTCAGCTCGTCGCGGCGCAGCAGTTGGCGCGGCTCTTCGTCAAGCAGAAAGCCTTGCTGTATCAGGTCGAGCATGACCTGGCCCACGGTGGCCACGGGCGTGTCGGTGTGGGCGGCAATGGTGCGGTAGGGCTGCCGGACCAAGTCGGGCTGGGTGAGCAGGTGGAAAAGAACGCGCAGGCCGCTTTTGCGGAACGCCCGGCCGGCCGTGGTAGCGGTGGCCTCTTTACGCGGCCGCGGCTGGCCCTGCACGAACACGAATAGGTCGGCATCTGGGTGCTGGAGCCAGGCGTTGCCAGCGGTATCGGCGTAGCACAGGCCGTGCTGGCGCAGCTGCCGGCCCATCTCATCGGGCACGTAGGTAGTTGCTAGCACCCAAGGCTGCGCGGTGGGGTGGGGCCACAAAGCCAGCAACGGCGTGACGTTTTTCAGAACTTTCTCTTTCACCTCCACGGTGAAGATGGCATGCTTACCAACCGTCAGCGTGGGTTGCCGGTGCTCGTTAGCGGCTATCTGAATAGCGATTCGCTTGCCCAAAACTGTTTTGAGGGCAGTTTTTACCTGGGTGAGCACGACCCTTGAGGCGGTGCGCTGTCTATCTTTTTCCATGTGTCTGTTTTCTGTAGACAAGATAGTGAAAGTAGACAAGATGAGCATTGATACTGCCGAAAGGCAAGCGCAACTGCTCCCTTATCAAGCTGGCCAGCCTCCCGACAAGGGTGCGGCAGGAAACCGGGATCACGAGCTGCTGGCGAGCAGAGGTGACTAGCTCATCCAGCCAGACGGATTCGCCCGATAGATTGATTTTGATAAAGGTCCTGCCGCTTATTGACTCTGTGAGGCGCTTGTCAAACCGTTGGTGGGTAACGCGCACGCTATCGCAGCCGGGCTGGTAAAGCGTGAAGGGGAGGGTGCCGGCGATGATGTCCCAGTAGTGTGCGCCTAGCTCAACGAACAGCCGGAAGGCACCAAACATTCGGCAAAGGCCGCACTGGCGCTATTTATCCAGGGCAAGTCGCCAGTGTTAGGGGAGGAGACGTTCCGGCGGCACTTCATGAGTCACGGCGATAGGCAACACGACTACGACCTGGAGATCAGCGACGACCTGCAGGGCTTTAAGCCAAAAATTCCTTTCTGAAACACCTGCTTTGACAATGTCTAACTATTGAAATCTAACTCGTGTTTCAACTCAGCTAATCCTTTTCTAAGGGCAGCCAACACCATCCGCGCCTACGCCGGCGACTGGTCGCGCTTCACTGCCTGGTGCCAGCTCCATCAATTGGAACCCTTGCCCGCGTCGGTCGAGGCGCTCGCCGGCTTCCTGACCGAACTCGCCGACGCCGGCAAGAAAGTGGCCACCATCCAGCGCCACGCCGCGGCCATCGCCAAGGCCCACGAGCTGGCGGGCCTGGACTCGCCCACGGCGGATAAAAAAGTCAAGGTGCTGCTCAAGGGCATCGCCCGGGAAAAGAAGACGCGCATCAAGCAAGCCGCGGCCTTTTCGCTGATTAGCTTTAAGCGGACCATCCGCAGCATCGACGTGACGACGCCTATGGGGTTGCGAAACCGGGCGCTGCTGCTGCTGGGGTTCACCGGGGCGTTTCGTCGCTCCGAGTTCGAAGCCCTCAATATTGAAGATTTGGCGCTTGACGAGGAAGGCCTAGTGGTGTCGCTGGACAAGAGCAAGACCAACCAGCTGGGCCAGGCGAAGGAAAAGGCCATCTTCTACTCGCCCGACTCCCAATTGTGCCCCATCCGCTCCCTGCAGGCCTGGCTGCGCGTCTTAGACCGGGAGACCGGGTGCGTGTTCGTGAGCTTGCGCAAAAACCAGCAGGGGACCGCCCGGCGCATGACGACCAAGTACATCAACCTGATTGCCCAGCAGTATTTGGGGAGTAGCTATACGGCCCACTCGCTTAGGGCCTCATTTGTCACCGTCTCCAAGCTCAATGGAGCGGATGACTCCAAGGTCATGAACTGAGGTGGTCTAGAGAAGGCGGACAGAAGAAGGACGTATATTTCTTCTGTTATGGCAGCAAAAACCAGCGGGTCGTCGCCCGACAAACGGCGCAAATACGACGAGGCGTTTAAGGCCGAGGCCCTGCGCCTGGCCAGCGA
>DASVTG010000202.1:0-7394 GCA_036387695.1 Hymenobacter sp.
TCATCGGCGGCGGCAACATGGGGCTCACCTACGCCCGCAGCTTTGCGCGGGCGCACATCACCTCACGGCTCGACCTGCGGCTCCTGGCCCGCTCGCCCGAGCGGGTTGCGGCCCTGGCAGCCCACGAAATCGGGACGGTGTGGGGCCATCCGTCCGAGTGCGTGCCCGGTGTGGACCTGCTCATCCTGGCCGTGAAACCCCAGGATTCGGCCGCGCTGTTCGAAACGCTGCGTGGCTTGGTGCAGCCGCAGCAAGTGGTGCTCAGCATCATGGCCGGCGTGCGCATCGCCACCCTGCGCGACGAGCTGGGCACGCCCAAAGTCATTCGGGCCATGCCCAACCTACCCGCTCAAATCGGCATGGGCATGACCGCCTTCACCAGCACCGACGCCGTGACCCGCGCCGAGCTGGTGCAAGTGCAGAACCTGCTCAGCACCACCGGCAAAACCGTTTACGTAGAAGAAGAGTCCGCCATCGACGCCGCCACGGCCATTTCCGGCAGCGGCCCCGCTTACGTGTACTACTGCATGGACGCCCTGATGGCCGCCGCTGCCCAAATGGGCTTTTCCTCCGCCGAAGCCGAGCTACTGGTGAGCCAAACATTTCGCGGCGCCGTGGAGCTCTATTCGCAATCAGGCCTCAGCTGCGGCGACTGGATTGCCAAAGTGGCCTCCAAAGGCGGCACCACGGAGGCGGCCATGAAAGCCTTTGGCGCCGGGCAGGTGCGCGAGGGGCTAGTGGCCGGCGCCGGCGCCGCCCGGGACCGGGCTGAGGAACTGGGGCGCTGACGGATTTCCCGCAGTGGGCGCAGGGGTTCACGCAGTGGGCGCAGTGTCGTTCTCAAGACCGTTTACGCGGCGGTGCATGTGGTCTTTGAGGCGGTCAACGTTGAAATTGATGAGCAGCCCGAGTTTGAGGCCGGACAGCTTGAGATAGGTTGTCAGTTGCTTGAAATGAACTTCCTGGAGGGCTTCGACCGATTTTAGCTCGACGATAACCTTGCTTTCGACTACCAAATCCAACCGGTAGCCCGTTTCCATGGGTATGCCTTTGTACACCATGGGCATCGGCACCTGCCGGGCTACCCGGAGGCCTTGCGCCTGCAAGTCATGAGCCAGCGCCGTTTCGTACACTGATTCCAGTAAGCCCGGCCCCAAAGCAGTATGGATTTCGTACGCCGCCTTGCGGATTTGGAAAGAAAGCTGGTTTTCGTGCATTGCGCAAATTAAACCCACCCGAACGACACTGCGCCCACTGCGTGAACCCCTGCGCCCACTGCGGGAAATCCGTCAGCGCTACGCCACCGAGTATCCCGCAAAGTCTTTCCGTATCTGCGTCTTGAGCAGCTTACCCGTGGCCGTGTGGGGCAATTGGTCCACGAATTCCACCGCATCGGGCTCGCAGAATTTGGCCACTTTGCCCCGGAAAAAGTCGAGCAGTTCCTGGGCCGATACGTCCATGCCGGGGCGGCGCACCACCACCAGCAAGGGCCGCTCGCTCCACTTGGCGCTGGGCACACCAATTACGGCGGCTTCGGCCACGGCGGGGTGGGCCACGGCCAGGTTTTCCAGGTCGATGCTGGAAATCCACTCGCCGCCGGACTTGATGACGTCTTTCGAACGGTCGGTGATTTGCATGAAGCCGGCGGGGTCAATGGTGGCCACGTCGCCGGTCTTAAACCAACCGTCGGCGGTGAGCTCGCCGGGCGTGCCGCTGCGGAAATAGTCGCGCACCACCCACGGGCCGCGCACCAGCAGGTCGCCGAAAGCCACGCCGTCGTGCGGCAGTTTCTGGCCGTCGTCGCCCACAATTTTCATATCCACGCCAAACACCACCCGGCCTTGCTTGGCGCGCACGGCCAGGCTGTCCTCCGGACTGAGGGCAACGTGTTGGGGTTTGATGCTGGCCGCAGTGCCCAGCGGGCTGGTTTCGGTCATGCCCCAGGCGTGCAGGATGGTCACGCCCAGCTCTTCCTCAAAGGCCTTCATCAGGGCCGGCGGGCACGAGGAACCGCCCACCACCGTGCGGCGCAGGGTGCGGAATTTCCGCTGGCCTTCGCGCATGAATTGCAGCAGCCCCAGCCAGATGGTGGGCACGCCGGCCGAGAACGTCACGCCTTCGTTCTCAAATAGCTCGTACAGACTGGCCGCGTCCATGCCCGCGCCGGGCAGCACCAGCTTCGCCCCGTTGATGGGCGCGGCGTAGGGCAAGCCCCAGGCGTTGACGTGGAACATGGGCACCACCGGCATTATCACGTCGAGGGACGAGCAATTGAGGGCGTCGGGCAGCGAAATGCCCAGCGCGTGCAGCACCGTGGACCGGTGCGAGTAGAGCACGCCCTTGGGCTGGTCGGTGGTGCCGGAAGTGTAGCACAGCGAGCAGGCCGTGTTCTCGTCCAGCATGGGCCACTCGTAATCAGCGGTTTCAGCCGCCAGCAGGTCTTCGTAGCTGCACAGCCCAGGCATGACCGATGCGGCGGGCAAATGCGCAGCCGGCGCCATCAGCACCCATTTTTCTACCTTGGGGCACACGGGCGCCAGCCGCTCCACCAGGGGCAGGAAGGTGAGGTCGAAGAACAGCAGCCGGTCCTCGGCGTGGTTGATGATGTAAACCAGCTGCTCCGGAAACAGCCGCGGGTTGATGGTGTGGCACACCGCCCCGATGCCGGCCACGCCGTAGTACAGCTCGAAGTGGCGGTGCGTGTTCCAAGCCAAGGTTCCTACCCGGTCGCCAGCGCCAATTTCCAGCTTCAGCAAGGCGTTGGCCAACTGCTTGCTGCGGTCCTGGGCGGCGGCATAAGTGTAGCGGTGCAGGCCGCCCTCGGGCAGCCGCGACACTATTTCGGCCTCGTGGTGCCATTTGGCGGCGTGTTCGATTATGCCAGCTACGCGGAGCTGGTCGGCCATCATGAGTCCTTGCATGGAGTGCGGGGTTGGGCGGGAATTGTAAGCTCCCAAGCTAGCCAATAATTTGCGATTGAAATACGCAGGCGCGCAACGCTGCGCCCCGAGCCAATTGCCTGCGCTTGCCCCTCGGTTGCCTCAGTGGTTTTTATCATCTTCGCACAAAGTCTTCTACCACTCGTCAATGCAAACGCCTTTTTTTCTGGGCCTTGTCCTGAGTTTGTCGCATTCCGTCGCCTCGGCCCAAACGGCGCTGAAGGTAGGCGACCCGCTGCCCGATTTTGTCCTGCCGCGCGTGGTCAACGGCCCGGCCGCCACGTTTTCGCCCGCGGCCGCGAAAGACAAAGTGCTGGTGCTGGAGTTCTGGGGCACCACGTGCAGCCCTTGCATTCCCGCCCTCGAACGGCTGGACGGGTTGCAAAAGCGCTACCCCAACGACTTGCAGGTGGTGGGATTTCCACCGATTCGGAAGCCCGGCTACAGAAGTTTCTGACAGAACAAACACCCCGCAACCCTGCGTGAAACCTACTTCCGCACCGCCTCAATGGCCAGCTGCAGCAAAGAGCTGCGCACGCTCAGCTCGGTCAGCTTATTGTTGTTGCGGGTGGGGTGCACCCGGTTGGTGAGCAGCACCACCACCAGTTCCTCCTTAGGGTCGACCCAGAAATACGTGCCCGTGTAACCGGTGTGCCCGTAGCTGCTTTGGGAAGCACTTTTGGCGGAATTGACGGTGGGATTAGCAGCCGGACGGTCGAAAGCCAGGGCACGGCGGTTGTCGGGGCAGAACTGGCATTTGGTCCATTCGGCCATGATTTCCTGGTTGAATAGCTGCTGGCCGCCGTAGCGCCCGCCCCAGGCGTAGGTCTGAGCCACTTTGGCCACGTCGTTGGCGTTGCCAAACAGGCCGGCGTGGCCCGACAGGCCGCCGAGCAGGGCGGCGCCTTCGTCGTGCACGGTGCCGTGCAGCAGCTGCCGCCGGAAAGCCGAGTCCACTTCCGTGGGCACGATGCGCGACAGGGGGAAGCGCTTGGTGGGCCGGAAACCCAGGGTGGTGGCCCCCAGCGGCCCGTACACTTCGCGCTGCAAAAAGGCATCAAAAGAGAGGCCGGTGCGGGCCTTCACCAGCTCCGGGTACAGGACAAACGACAAATCGGAGTACACGTAGCCCGGCTTTTCGTTCAGCGGCGACTCCCCTATTTCCTTGTAGATGCGGGCCGGCAGCGTCTTGCGGGCCCACAGTCCGTTGGCGGCCTGTAAGGGAAACCGGGCCGACGAATCGGCGTGGAAGTAGCGACGGCGCAGCTTGCCCTTCTTGTTGGTCAGCTCTTTCCAGAAGGGAATAAATGCCTTGAGCCGCGCCTGGTGGGTTAGCACGTCCCGCATGCGCAGGTTTTCTTTGTTGGTCCCGCGCAGGAAGGGGAAGTAATTGCCCAGGGTGCTGTCGGGGCTGAACTTGCCTTGCCCTTGCAGGCGCAGCAGCGCCGGCGTGGACGCCATGAGCTTGGTCAGCGAAGCCAGGTCGTAGAGGTCGCCGTCTCTAACCAGGCGAGGCTTGGTCAATGAAGAACGAGGAATGAGGAATGAAGAATTTTTGCCATCGGATTTAGGCTGTATTTTCAATTCTTCATTCTTCATTTTTAATTCTTCATTGCGGGCAAAGCCCGCATACGTCTGGTTGCCGTAGCTTTTGCGCAGCACCACGGTGCCCCGCCGCGCAATGACCACCTGCGCGCCCGGAAACGCCTGGGCGGCCAGCGCCCGGCCCACCAGGCTGTCTACCCGGGCTTCGAGGCGGCCGTCCATGCCTTCGTCTTCGGGGTAGGCGTAGCGCAGGCGCGAGTTGCCGGCCGTGCGCAGCCCGAAGCCGCGCGGGTACCGGTCCGATACCGTGACGGGCAGCTTGCCGGTGGCGGCCGCCCCGCCAAAAATCACCTGGGCGGCCAGGCTTTGGGCATTTTCGCTTTCCTGGTAGGCCATTACCACGGCGCCGGCGCGCTCCAGGTCGCGCACTTTGGCCACCGCGTAGGCCGAGCCAAACACGCTGAGCACCACGGTTTGCTTCTGGCCCACCAGTTCGCGCAGCAGCATGTTCGTTTCCGGCGTGATGCCGAAGCTGGTGGCCGGCAGGCGGCCCAGGCTTTGCAGCGCCACCAGCACCAGGTTGTAAGGCTTGAGGGCCGCGCGCAGCTGCGTCAATTCGTCGAGCGTGGGGGTGGGTGCGGCGTAGAAATGGGCCGTGGGCGCGTAGTCGGCCACGGTTTTCTGGAAGGCCGTGGTGTCGCGCGGCGAGCCGCCGATGACCAGCGTGGCAATGCGCAGGGTATCGAGCCGCTGCAGGGGCAACAAGTTCCTTTGATTGCGCAACAGCGTCATGCTCAGCTCGGTGAGGCGGTGGCTGAGGTACTGCGCGTGCGGCGGGTTCAGGTCTTCGTAGAGGTGCTGGGTGGCGATGGGGCGGTAGTGGTTCAGGCCGGCCCACTGCTTCAGGGCCAGCACGCGCCGGCAATGCAGGTCGATTTCCTTTTGCGAAATGCGGCCGCTGTCCACCGCGGCGCGCACCATTTGCAGGGCCAGCGGAATGTTCTTGCTGAACTCCAGAATGTCGTTGCCGGCGATGAGGGCCCGCACGTCGGCCTCGCCGGGCGGGAACATGCTGATGACGCCCCGCATGTTCATGGCATCGGTGAAAATCAGCCCTTTAAAGCCCATCTCCTTGCGCAGCAAATCGGTAATAATGGGCCGCGACAAGGTGCTGGGTCCGGGCACGGTGTCCAGGGCCGGCACGTTGAGGTGGGCCACCATCACGCCGCCCAGGCCGCCCGCCATCAGGCTGCGGAAGGGCGGCAGCTCCAACGAATCGAGCCGGCGGCGGTCGACGCGCACCGTGGGCAGGGCCAGGTGGGAGTCGGCGTCCACGTCGCCGTGGCCGGGAAAGTGCTTGGCCACGGCCAGAATGCCGGCGTCCTGCATGCCGCGCATGTACTGGCGGCTGTCGCGCGAGACGGCCGCGGGGTTCTCGCCCCAGCTGCGAAAGCCGATGACGGGGTTGGCGGCGTTGTTGTTCACGTCCACCACCGGCGCGAAGTTGACGTGCATGCCCAGGCGCTTGAACTGCCGGGCCACTTCGCGCCCCATGTCGTAGAGCAGCGCCGTGTCGGTTTCCCCGCCCAAGCTCATCTGGTAGGGGAACTTCACCACGCTGTCGAGGCGCATGCCCACGCCCCATTCGCCGTCGAGGGCCACCAGCAGCGGCACCTTCGACTGGCTTTGGTAGCGGTTGAGCAGGCGCGCCTGCCGGCCCGGCCCGCCCTGGAAGAATATCAGCCCGCCGATGCCGTACCGCTGAATGAGCGTCGAAATCGAGTCTTCGTCAATCCGTTTGCGGTTGGAGTAGGCCGCCACCATGAACAGCTGCGCGGCGCGCTGGTCGGGCGTGAGCACGCGCATGAGGCTGTCTACCCACGGCGAATTCAGGTAGCGGGTGAACGCGGGGGCACCTGGCAGCAAGGGAGTTGCCGCTGGCTTTTTGGCCAGGCTTGCGTTGGTGCGGCCCTTCTTGACGGGGCCGGCGCTGCTGCTTCGGCCGGCCGGGCGAGAAACCGAGGACTTAGGGCCCGGCACCGCGCGGCGCTGGGCCGGGGCTAGCAATGGAGCCACCAAAAGCAGCGCCAGCAGCGTGAATGATTTGAGGAATGACAAGGACAAGGGCGGGTTTTTATGCGAAAGTAGCGCCTACTGCTGTGAACTTCTCACGTCCGCCAGGCACCAGGCTAGGCTTCGTGAACGCGGCATTTAGGGCAGAAACCTGAATACAGGCAACACAAAATAGGGCCTGCGCGCAAAAGAGTATGACAATATCCTGAATCAACTTTACCTTAGTGAGAGGCTGTGCTGGTTCTGGCTCCCATCATTCGCGCTGCCTGGGTTTTATTGCAGCACGGAACTTAGGGCCATGAGCCTGCTCGTACGACGCAAACGTTTTGAACCATGGCTTACACCAACCCTCGTGCCCGCTTTGGATACGTCTCGCTGTGCACATTTGCCTTGTGGCTTTCCGCGCTCACGGGTGCCGCGCAGTCGGTGGCTACGCAGAACTTCGAGCTGACCAATTCTGGTAATTACAGTTTCACCTCAGTGCAGGGCGTTATTTTCGATAACGTGGGGGGGACAGGTAACGCGGCGTATGGTGTCCGCAATAGCGGGGACTCCGGGACACAAACCACAACCATAGATTTCATCCCAGTCAGGCTAAGTCCTGGTGCTAACTCCCTTACGTTCAAGACGGCAGTCGTCAGGAGCGATACCCAAGGGAATACAGGTGGGCTGGACGCTACGGGCTCGATTGCCGTTAACTGAGGTGGTCTAGCTAAGCCGGACAGAGTTGGGACGTTGTTTGAAAATGGGTTTCGAAGTGGTTGGGTGCTTGGTAGCCAAGCGCAGAATGCCGCCGCTCGGCGTTGTAATAGGCGATGTGGTGGCTGATTTCGAGCT
>DASVTG010000203.1:0-4360 GCA_036387695.1 Hymenobacter sp.
CGTGGAAAGCATTGGTGCATAAGTTAATCAGCACCCGGCTCAGGTCCTGGGGCACGGCCAACACGGCTGGCAGGTCGGGGTCGAAATCCGTGGTTAGCTGGGCCGAAAAGTCTTTCTCCTTGGTGCGCAGGCCCTGGTAAGCCAGGCGCAGGCTCTCGTCCACCAGCCGGTTGAGGTTGGTGGGCTCGCGCTGGCTGGTGCCGGAGCGCGAGTGTTCCAGCATGCCTTTGATGATGGACGAAGCCCGCTGCCCGTGCTGGCTGATTTTCTGCAGGTTCTGTTTGAGCCCGGCCAGAATCTCCTGCTCCAGGCCCGCGTCGCGGGCAGGGCCGCGGGGGTCGCCCGTGATTTCGTCCACCAGGTCGGTGCTGACTTCGGCGAAGTTCTTGACGAAGTTGAGCGGGTTTTGCAGCTCGTGGGCAATGCCGGCGGTGAGCTCGCCCAGGAAAGCCATTTTTTCGGCCTGCACCAGCTGGTCCTGTGCGGTTTTCAGCTCGGCCAGCGACTGCTCCAGGGCCTCCTTGGCGCGCTCCTGCTGGCGGCCGTGGCGCCCAAGAATCAGCGCCAAGGCCAGCAGCCCCACCACGCCGGCCACCAGCGCGTAGGTGCGGTAGCGGGTTTTGAGGGCGGCTTGGCTGGCGGCGGCTTGGGCGGCCCGCTGCCGCTCGCGGTAGTCCAGGCTTTGCAGGCGCATCACCTTTTCCTGGCCAAACAGCGTGTCTTTCATCACCAGCATCACGCTCTGGTATTTCAGGGCGCTGTCGGCAAAGCCACGGGCTTTAAAATCTTGGGTGAGTAGGGTGCTGGCGTTGAGCACGCCCCGCAAAAAGCCGTTGGTCTGGCCCGCTTGGTAGCCCAGGCGGGCGTAGTAAATGCTGGAATCGGCCTGGCCCAGCAGCTGGTAGAGCGTGGCCAGCCCCACGTAGGAGAAATTGAGGCTGCGCAAATGGTGCAGCTTCTTGGACTCCGCGATGCTTTCCCGGTAAAAAGCCTTGGCCTCCGAGGGCTGCCCCTGCTTGCGGGCCACGTTGCCCAAGCCGTACAGGATGTAGTTGGTGGGCGTGTGCAGGCGGCGGGCCAGGGCGTAGGCCCGCTCCTGGTAAACGCGGGCCGAATCGAGCTGATTGAACAGGTCATACGCCAGCCCGATGTTGCTGAGCTCGATGACCACCCGGCGGTCGTCGTGCAGGCGCTCGCCAATGCGCAGGGCGCGGAAGTAATAGTCCAGCCCCTGGCGCCGGTCGCGCAAGTACACGTAAATGATGCCGATGCTGCGCAGGTTTTGGGCCTGCAAGGCTTGGTCGTGAGTGGCTTCCGCAATGCGCAAAGACTGCTGAAAAACTTCCAAGGCGCGGGCCAGGTTGCTTTCGCGCAGCGCGGCGCCCAGGCGGTTCAGGGCCTCGCCTTCGCCGTGCCGGTAGCCAATGCGCCGGGCCAGCGTGAGGGCCTTGATGGCGTACACGGCCGCCGAATCGGTGCGCTGGGTCCAGAGCTGGTCGCTGACCTGGCACAGCAGCACCACCCGCAGCGTGTCGGGCTGCTGCTGGGCCAGCAGCCAGCGCAGGCTGTCCACGGCCCGGCTCTGGGTGGGCGCGGGCAGTTCGCGGGCGGCCACGCCGCCCGGCACCAGCAGCAGCGACGCCCACAGCCCAAGCCCACACAGCGTGCGCGAAAGAAGCAACAAAAGGGGGTTTGAAAACCGTGTCAATGCGTGATACCGAAAGCAGGCAGGAAATAAACAAGGGCCCCAAGCGCACCGGCCTCGTGAAGTAAGCAACCTGCTCATCGGCCCACCGGCTGAAGCGCCCGGCCCCCAAGCCGGTGCAGGCGACGCCGCTCAACCAAGACCTAGTCGCTCGTTACAAATTCTATGTTTGGGATAAACGCCGTCCGTCGTTTTGACTACCCGTCCGGCCGACCTTACCCCGCGAAACTGCTCTGACAACGACTAATTCGCCTGCTGACAGCGAATGCTTTGCGGTACCGACAGGGCAGTTACTGACGAGGCAAGCAGCCCCGCAGCTAGCCGGCCTGATTAAGCGGCAAGCTAATCAGAAACTCGGTGAATTTCCCTTCCTGAGAAGCCACCGTGAGCGTGCCGCCGTGGCCTTGCGTCACGATGTCGTAGCTCAAGGACAAGCCCAGGCCCGTGCCCTCGCCGCTGGGCTTGGTGGTGAAGAACGGCTGGAAGATTTTGGCCTGCACGGCCTCCGGAATGCCCATGCCGTTGTCGCGCACCCGGATTTCCACTTCGTCGCCGCACCGGCGGGTGCTCACCGACACGGTGGGCACGTAGCCGGGCTCGGCGCGCAGCTGGCGCTGGCGCACGGCATAGAACCCGTTGCTGAACAAGTTGAGCAGCACCCGGCCCAAGTCGGGGCCAATGGCTTCCACCTCGGGCAAGTCGGGGGCGAAGTCGGTGAGCAGCGTGGCGTTGAAGCTTTTGTCTTTGGCCCGCAGGCCTTGGTACGCCAGGCGCAGGTACTCGTCGGCGAGGTGGTTCACGTCGATGGGCTGGCGCTCGCCGGTGCTGGCCCGGCTGTGCTCCAGCATGCCTTTCACGATGCTGGCCGCCCGCTGGCCGTGGTGGTGAATTTTCTGCAGGTTTTGGGCAATGTCGTCCAGCAGCTCGGCCTCCAGGCCAAGGTCGCGGTCGGGGCGGGCCTGCTCCTCGCGCAGCTCGGTGAGCATTTCCACGCTCACGTCGGCGAAGTTATTGACGAAGTTGAGCGGGTTCTGAATCTCGTGGGCAATGCCGGCCGTGAGCTCGCCCAGGCTGGCCATTTTCTCGGACTGCACCAGCTGCGCCTGCGTGGCGCGCAGCTCGGTGAGGGCGGTGCGCAATTCCTCGGCCTGGTAGGTGAGGGCGGCGGTGCGCTCGGCCACCTGCCGCTCCAGCTCCACGTTTTGCGCTTCGATGAGGCGCTTGGCTTTTTCCTCTTCTTCGCGCTGCAACCGCTCTTTTTCAAGGGTTTTCTTTTGGTTGCGGGCAATGAAGATGAACGTGACCAGCCAGATGATGATGAACCCCTGCGTGGTGTCCATGAAGGCGTCGTACCGCTTGGCCAGGTGGCCGCGATTGTCTTCCAGCACAAATTCCAGCGCCTTATAAAGCACGAACGGCAGCGTGGCCAGCAGCAGGGTCCGGGCCGGCCGGTAGTCGCGCACGGCCACCAGCACGGCCACCACCACGAACAGCACAAACAGCCAGTAAGCATCGCTCAGCGGCGGGTACTTGACGTTGAGGGCGGCGGCCACCACAAAAGCCACGATGCCCGGCACCCAGATGTATCCCAGCAGGCGGTTCCACTGAGCCAAACGCGTGGGCAAATCCAAGAACCTGCGCAGCCCGCGCACTATCAGGACGGCGAGCGGCGACAACATCAGGAGTTCGCCGGAACCAGGATTATAATTCATTGCAGAAAATCAGCAGAAGGGCCGCGCCGCAAGTTAAGTATCCAAATGAAACAATACCGTGGGAGCAGGCAAAAGGCTTTCCCTCACGCCCCGTGCGCGTGTTGAATCTCAACACCCCGGCCTCAGGCGGGCAGGCAGATGAGAAATTCGGTGCCTTCGCCCTCGCGGCTTTCCACCGTGAGCGTGCCGCCGTGGCCCTTGGTCACGATGTCGTGGCTCAGTGACAACCCCAGGCCCGTGCCTTCGCCCGCCGGCTTGGTGGTGAAGAAGGGCTGAAAAACCTGCTGGCGGATGCTGTCGGACATGCCCGTGCCGTTGTCGCGCACCCGGATTTCCACGGCCCGCCCGGCGGCGCGGCGCGTGCTCACCGTCACGGTGGGCTCGTAGCGCAATTGGCCTTCCGGGGTGGCCTCGCGCTGGCGCTGGCGCACGGCGTGCAAGGCGTTGGTGCACAGGTTGAGCAGCACCCGGCCCAGGTCCTGCGTCACCACGGCCACCGGGCCAAGCCTGGGGTCCAGCTCTTTGCCCAGGGTGGCGTGGAAGGTTTTGTCGGTGTTGCACAGGCCATCGTAGGCCAGCATCAATGAGTCTTCGGCCAGTTGGTTGAGGTCGCAGGGCTCGCGCTGGCCGGTGCCGGAGCGCGAGTGCTCCAGCATGTCTTTGATGATGGAAGAGGCCCGCTGGCCGTGCTGGCTGATTTGCTGCAGGTTCTGCTTCAGCCCAACTATAATTTCCTGCGCCAGGCCTGCGCCAGCCGCGCGCTCGTCGTGCATGTCGTCGACGAGGTCGGTGCTGACTTCGGCGAAGTTCTTCATGAAGTTGAGCGGGTTTTGCAGCTCGTGGGCGATGCCGGCGGTGAGCTCGCCCAGAAAAGCCATCTTTTCGGCCTGCACCAGCTGGTCCTGGGTTTGCCGGAGCTGGGCCAGGGTGCGTCGGTTCACTT
>DASVTG010000204.1:0-3196 GCA_036387695.1 Hymenobacter sp.
ACCCCGTTGAACGACTCTTCAGCCGGCTCAAGCAATTCCGCCGCGTGGCCACGCGGTACGACAAACTGGATGCGCATTTTATGGCCTTTGTTCATCTGGCGGCAACCGTCTTATGGTTGCGTGATTGTTAACACATCCTAGATAGAATCGACAAAAAAACAATACCTGACTCCTCTGACGGCATTATTTATCTAGGTATTGACAGCAAAGGAGTACCAGATTCGAGTGAAAATATTGAGGTTAAATGGTTGTCACATTTTGAAAATGTTCGTGTTCCTAAACCTTATACTTTTCACAAAAAAACCCCTCTCAATCAAGATTCTGCTGACCGAAACTTAGCTCCTCCTAGTGGTAACAACCTGATTAGAATCATTCAAATCTATCCGAACCTACGCAAGGAAATAGCCCAAATGTTCGAGCGCTACGGACAGAAGCTGCAGCTTCGCATGGATGAACGGAAACTAGAAATCATCAAGGACCAAGACGGCGTTATCTACTCCTACCCCTATTCCAGCGTAGCCGACACCCTGCAACGCATCATCTTTTACCTGGCCGCGATTGAGAGCAACGACGACGCCGTGCTCCTGTTTGAAGAGCCCGAGGCTCACTCCTTTCCGGTGTATGTGTCGAAGCTGGGCCGTCGCATCGTGGAAAGCCGGAACAACCAATTTTTCATTGACACGCACAGCCCCTACCTCATCGACGGCATCTTGGAGGACATGCTCACCGATGACGCGCAGGCCGGCGAGTTGGCCGTTTTCGCAGCCTACTACGAGGACCACCAAACCAAGGTGCACCAGCTGACTGACGAAGAAATCCACAGCATTCGCAACGACAGCATCGACGTGTTCTACAACATGAAGCGGTTCACGACCGGGCGGATTGATGCGTGAAAAAGTTGTATTCGTCCCCGAGTGCCACGTCGATACCGCCCTTGCGCAAGTGCTGCTGGCCGACCGACTTACCTTCATCAATCACCAAAAAAGCATTTCCAAAGTAGCCCGCGTCTTGCAGGCCCAAGCGGAGTCGGACCGAGGCCCGCGCTTTGTGGTGGGCATGGTGGACAAGGACAAGAAGTTTGACGACATCAAATACCTGCGCCCTTTCGGCAGTTCCCAGCCCATAGCCGCCCGCACCGGGCCCGATTGCCGCTACTGCATCTACCAGCACCCGACGCACCTGGGCCACTACCTCATCGTGCTGGAACCCGCCTGCGACACCTGGATTTTCGAAGCCGCCCAAGCCGCCGGGCTGAATCTAGCCAACTTCGAACTGCCTGTCACTTTGCCCGGATTTATTGACGTGGTAAAGGACGAGGATGCCGAAGACAACCCCCAACTCACCAAATTGCTGCGGGCCATCCAACAGGCCCAGCCTCCGGCTTACCGGGACCTTGCCGGCTTCGTAGCCGACATCATGGACGAAAACAGCAAGCTGTGGCGGGAGCCTTGACCACATAAAAAAGGCGGCCTCCCGATGGGAGGCCGCCTTTTTTTGACTCCAGACGCAAGCTGGTTAGTCCACCAGCACGCAGCGGTTTTCCAGCACGTCCTGCTCCACGGTCTTGTACTTCACGTCGCGCACCACGCGGCCGTCCATGTACTGCACGCTCACTTTATCGTTGCGGTTGGCCACTTTCTGGCTGCGCACGGGGGTTTGCTTTACGGCGGGCACGTCGGTGGGGCCCATGTCCTCGGGGCCGGCGCCGAGCGAATCAAGCATAGACTCGTGCTCTACGGTAAGTTGAGGAGCAGATTCTTCATCTTCCAGATAATAGTCCTGCTCGTCGTTGGTGCCCACGGCGCCTTGCTGCACCGGCACGTCAGCGTGGAAGAGGAAGCTGGTGGTTTCCTCGTTCACCTTGCCAATCATGCGCTTGAACAGCTCGAAGCTTTCAAACTTGTACACCAGCAGCGGGTCTTTCTGCTCGTAAACGGCGTTTTGCACCACCTGCTTCAGGTCGTCCATCTGGCGCAAGTGCTGGGTCCAGGCCGTATCAATCACGCTCAACACCACCACTTTCTCCATTTGACGCAGGATGTCGTGGCCGCCGGTGGCCTGGGCTTTGCGCAGGTTGGCAATGGCTTGCACCTGTTTTTTGCCGTCGGTGAAGGGCACGGCGATGTTCTCGTAGGGCGCGCCGTTGTTGAGCAAATCATTCACCAACGGCAGCGAGTTGCTGGCGATGTGCTCGTTCTTGCTCTGGAAGTAGCCGAGGGCTTCTTCGTAGAGCTTCTGGGTGAGCTGCGGCAACTGCAGACTGGTGAGGTCCTGCTGGGTCAGGTAGGTGTCGTAGCCGAATACCCGGATGATGGCCAGCTTGAAATCCTCAAAGTCGCCCGTGATTTTGTGACCGGCGGCGATGTCCTCGCTCACGTCGTAAATCATGTTGAGGATGTCGACTTCCATGCGGTCGCCGTGCAGGGCGTTGCGGCGGCGCTTGTACACCACTTCGCGCTGGGCGTTCATCACGTCGTCGTACTCCAGCAGGCGCTTGCGCGTGCCGAAGTTGTTCTCCTCCACTTTCTTCTGGGCACGCTCGATGGAGTTGGTAATCATCGAGTGCTGGATAACTTCGCCTTCTTCCATGCCCATGCGGTCCATCAGCTTCGCAATCCGGTCGGAGCCGAACAGACGCATCAGGTTGTCCTCCAGCGACACAAAGAATTGCGACGTGCCCGGGTCGCCCTGGCGACCGGCACGACCACGCAGCTGGCGGTCAACCCGGCGGCTTTCGTGGCGCTCCGTGCCGATGATGGCCAGGCCACCGGCCTCTTTCGAGGTTTCGCGCAGCTTGATGTCGGTGCCGCGGCCGGCCATGTTGGTGGCAATGGTCACGGTGCCGGGGAAACCAGCGGCGGCCACAATCTCGGCCTCGCGCTGGTTCTGCTTGGCGTTGAGCACCTGGTGGTTGATGCCGCGCAGCTTCAGCATGCGCGATACCAGTTCGGAGATTTCTACCGAAGTAGTGCCTACCAGCACGGGACGGCCCGCTTCCACCAGTTTCTGGATTTCCAGGGCCACGGCGTTGTACTTCTCACGCACAGTTTTGTACACTTGGTCGTCGGAGTCTTTGCGGCTGATGGCGCGGTTGGTGGGAATCACCACCACGTCCAGCTTGTAGATTTCCCAGAACTCGCCGGCTTCGGTTTCGGCCGTACCGGTCATGCCGGCCAGCTTGTGGTACATGCGGAAG
>DASVTG010000205.1:0-4339 GCA_036387695.1 Hymenobacter sp.
TGGTTGTTGCCGTTGCCACCTTTCTTAGTGGTGATAATCAAGGCACCATTCGAAGCCTGCGAGCCGTACAGAGCAGCAGCGTTGGCCCCTTTCAGCACGTCAATAGAAGCAACGTCGTCGGGGTTGAGGGCGCCAAGCACGTCGTTGGTCGAAATAACGCCGTCGATAACGATAAGGGCTTCGTTGTTACCGGTCAGCGAACGGCTGCCGCGCAACGTAACACGCGGCGAAGGGTTTACGCCAGCGTTCAACGTCTGAATCTGCAAACCAGAAACCTTACCGGCCAGACCGTTGGCTACGTTGGTAACGCGGGCCTGGGTAAGCTCTTTACTAT
Organism: Hymenobacter sp.; assembly: GCA_036387695.1. Lineage (GTDB taxonomy): Bacteria > Bacteroidota > Bacteroidia > Cytophagales > Hymenobacteraceae > Hymenobacter. Next base: position 335 of record DASVTG010000205.1, read on the forward strand.
CAAGAGTAGCAGTGGCGTAGCCAACTTGCTGCTGCTGACGTTGAATGCCAAGTGCACCGGTCACTACGACTTCACCGAGTTGCTTCACATCGGGCACAAGTGCTACGGTGTAGGAAGCGTCGGCGCCGATGGGCTGGTCTACCGAGGCATAGCCGATGGAGCTGATGGTAAGCGTGGTAGCCGAAGCAGGTACGCTCAACGAGAAGCTGCCGTCTGCGTTCGTCGAAGCGCCGACTGTGGTGCCTTTAACAATAACGGTGGCGCCAGGCAACCCTTGACCATTTGACCGGTCCGTAACTCGCCCGGAGAGCGAACGGTCCTGGGCATAGACCTGCTGCAACAGGCCGGTCATTAGAAGCATGACCATACATAAGAGTTTTTTCATTTGACTGGTTGGTTGGTGAGTGAAAGGGAAAACGGTTTAGTGAATTGAAAGGGTAAAGTTTAAAAAGTGGGCGAGAACGCAATTATACATGAAAATTAAATTAAAATCACCATTTTAAAACTTGCAGCAATAATCAGAAACGCATACTAAAAGGCCTATACTACATATCAACAACCTTTCAGCTTCTTCGTTTTTAGCATAGCTGACCATAAATTGCGGCTACTGGTAACCGTACAAATCAGGCAGGAAGCACAAGTATTTCTGCTTCCTGCCTGAAGAGCAGACTTGTATTCACGCAAGCTAACGCTTCAAAACCAACTGTATGTTGTGGTGCAAATTAACAATCAACATGATGTGAGATGAACAGCTCATACGATTGTACCTTGATTGATTTGAAGTGGTTTGGCTAAGCTGGACAGAAGAGGAACGTCTATTTCTTCTGTAAATGGCAACCAAAACCAGCGGGGCGTCGCCCGACAAACTGCGTAAAGACGACGAGTCGTTCAAGGCTGAAGCCCTGCGCCTGGCTAGCGAGAGCCGCAGCACACGGGCTGCAGCGCGGCAGTTGGGTCGTACCCGGAGGGCATCAGCCCCAATCTGCTTCACCGCTGGCAGCAAGCGCAACTCGTGGCCGAGGTGGGCAGTGTCGAGGTGGCCCGCGACGCAGATGTACGCTTGCTGCGCGCCGCCAACAAGCGGCTGGCCCATGAGCTCGATATTTTAAAAAAAGCCTTGGTCATCTTCGGCCAGCCAACCCCGTGACCGACTATTAGGAAGTGTTAACAGTCACGCAACCACAGGACGGTTGCGGCGAGGTGGATAAAGGCCAAGAAATGCGCATCGAGCTTGTCGTAGCGGGTGGCCACGCGGCGAAATTGCTTCAGGCGGCTGAAAAGCCGTTCGACGGAATGGCGTTGGGCATGGCGCGAAGCGTCGTAGCCCCGCGGGTGCCGGCGCGTGCGCCGGGGCGGAATGACGGCGCAGGTGCCGCGGGCCGCGAGCGCGGCCACGAGCGGGTCGGAATCGTCGCCCCGGTCGGCCACGAGGTGGGCCGGGCGCAGGCCTTCGAGCAAGGGCAAGGCTTGCGGGGCGTCGTGGCGCTGACCGGCGCTGAGGCGACAGCGCACCGGCCGGCCGCGGGCATCGGCGGCCACGTGCAGCTTACAGCTCAGTCCGCCGCGGCTGCGCCCGAGGGCCTGCGGCCCGTTTTTTTGCGCGCCCCGCTCGCGTGCTGGTGGGCCCGCACGGTGGTCGAATCGACCGGCCGCGTGTGCCAGGCATCGTCCTGTTGCACGGCCTCGAACACGCGTTGCCAGACGCCCGAGGCGGCCCAGCGCTGGAAGCGGGTGTGCGTCGTGTGCCCGTTGCCGCGCTCTTTCGGCAGGGCCCGCCACCGGGCCCCGTTGCGCGCCCGCCACAGCACGGCTTCCACAAACCGGCGGTTGTCGCGCCCGCGGCCCCCGCTCGTGCCTTCCCGGCCGGGCAGCAGCGGCGCTCACCGCGCCCATTGCGCATCGGTGAGCAGCATTTCCACGCCCCAAGTTAATATTCACTGGTAACACCTCCTAGTACATCGCCCGGCGGGCCGGTCAGGTGCCGGTGCGTTAGGTCTGCCACGTGCTGCGCGTGGCCCCGGCTGTGTACTACCGCTGGCAGCGCCGCTAGCAGGTGCCGACCCGACGGTCGAGCCGGCCCGGCAAGTGGACGTACGCGGAGCGTTTAACCAGCACAGCCAGCGCTACGGCGCCCGCAGGCTGCGGGTGGAAGTGTAGGCCGACGGCCACGCCGTGGGCCGCTGGCGCATCCGTCGCGTGCTCAAAGCCCACGGTCTGTGCGCAGCAGCCCCGCTCACTTGTGCCACGCACCACCGATTTCGACCCGGCAGTGCGCGCCGCTCCCAACCGCTTGCTCGGCCAGTTGGCCCCACGGACCCGAACCGGGTGTGGGTGGGCGACATCACGTGCCTGCCCCGCCGGGGCGGGAGCTGGCCGTATTTGGCCGTCTGGCTGGACCGCTGATTCGCGCAAAGTCGTCGGCTGGAACGTGCGCGAAACTATGCCCGAGAACTTGGTCAACGAAGCCCTGCGCCGTGCGCCGACCCCGGCCGGACTCATCGTGCATTCCGACCAGGGCAGTCAGTCTCGGGCCACCCGTTTCAAGGAATTGTTGACCCGCTACTACCCGGCAAAGCATGAGCCGGCGTGGTCGTACCCGGCAGGGCAACCGCTACGATAACGCCATGCCGAATCGTTTTGGAGGCGCTTCAAAGCCGAACTGCTCGACAGCCGCCGCTTTCCCGGAATCGAAGAAGCCCGGCTCGAAATCAGTCACCACATTGCCTATTACAATGGCGAACGCCGCCACTCAGTGCTCGTTTACCTCGCCCCAAACCACTTCGAAACCCACCTTCAAACAACGTCCCAATTCTGTCCAGCTTAGCCAAACCACCTCACATACGAAATCTTTCAGTACGATACCACCATAGGCCTACTTCTAAATTTCCCCACGGCCGCCCTGTTTATTCTAAATAACCTACTTGTTTCAAGGCCGGCAAACCCTAACGCTTTTAACCCTGTCTGTTTTACTACTTTGATTCGGTAGTTTCAACTTTGACACGTGTTGCAAGAAGGCTCATGCAGCATTTTGGCTCTGCTTTTCAACGTAGAATCAGGCTAACAGCACCACAACTTAAGTGCTTTCAAGTATTTCATCGAGTACATCTTACCTTGTTAATGGTGAATTTCAGATGAAATATTTTTTTGAATACACTCGCTTGTTTGCATAAAATCGTAAATTATTTATACTTTATCTATAATTCTGCACCTAATTTTGCTAATTTTTGAATTTTTTCTATTGATAGTTATTACTCTTGCCAATATTCAGGAGCAATGCCTTATTTTTGACAATGCAACCACCAGTACATTTTTTCAACTTTAACCCCTTGTCCATGAAAAAAATCTTACTCATGAGCTTAGCGCTCATGTTTACCTTCCTGAACGGTGCAATGGCGCAAACGCGCGCCATCTCCGGGCGGGTTACCGACCAAAAGAGCGGTGATGGCCTGCCTGGCGTCACAGTTTTGCTAAAAGGCACCACTAACGGGGCCTCTACCAATGCCGACGGAGCTTTCACTTTGTCAGTGCCTGAATCGGGCGGCACGTTGGTGTTCAGCTCTGTGGGTATGACGACACAGGAGCGTATTATTGGGGCTGAGTCTCAATTTACGGTAGCGCTGGCTACTGACACCAAACAACTCACTGAGGTGGTTGTGACTGGCTATGGCACTCAGCAAGAGCGCCGGGACATCATTGGCTCTATCAGTGCGGTTAAAGCTTCTGATTTTCAAGACCAGCCCATTATTGGTGCCGACCAGGCTCTCCAAGGCCGAGCCGCTGGGGTTCAAGTTACGCAAAATTCGGGTACTCCCGGCTCAGGAATTGCTGTACGGGTACGCGGTGCTGCGTCAATCTCAGCAAGCAATGAGCCGTTGTACGTGGTGGATGGCTTGCCTATCAGTACAGGCAACTTCAGCCAATTAGGTACAGGCAACCAGCAAACCAACGCGCTATCGGACCTTAACCCATCTGACATTGAGTCTATGGAGGTATTAAAAGACGCAT
>DASVTG010000206.1:0-1968 GCA_036387695.1 Hymenobacter sp.
GGTGCCCAGCACGTAGCTGCGGTTCACCACGTGCTTCTCCTTTACTTCCCGCTGTAGTTCGGCCGTTGGCCCGGCATGCCCCACCACTTGCGTCAGGGCCAAACGCCGGAGCCGTCCGGCCTCGGCCGAATGCACGCCCAAAGGACTGAGGATGATGGAGTCGCCGGAAAACTCGTAGCCCCCAATGGGCGTTTCCTGCACATCGGGCTCCCGGCCGTGCAGCCAAGTGGCGAAGAGGTTGTCGGCGGCTTGGTTGTCGGGGGACGAGTCGGGCAGTGGCTGGCGCAACAGGAGCACGCGCAAACCGGGCCGCTCCTTCTGTATCTGCACGAAGCCGTGGTTGGCGTTGGGCGAGTTGTCGGGCATTACCCAGTAGCCCAGCAGGGCCACCAGCGTGCACAGCGCAATAAAGGCCAGTCCGGCCACGGCGGGGCGGTTTTGCCACAAGCGTTGGCGCACGTAGTAGCCCGGCGGCCGGGCCACCGCGCGGGCGCTGGGTTTTGCGGCCGGAGCGGCTGCCGAAACTGCGGAAGCCACGGCTTAGCGCGTGTTGTGCTTCAAGAGGCCTTCTTTCGAGGCCAGGTACGACGCGTCGCGGGCAATGGCCCCGAACGAGGTGGTTTCGTAGGCCAGCTCGGTGTCGGGGTCGGGCCAGAAGCTGCGGATGAGGCCCTGCTCCAGCAAGTTGCGCAATTGTTCTTCCAGCTCAGGCGCGGGCAAGCCGGTTTTTTGCAACAGCAAGCGGAACGGGGTGACGAAGTACAGTTCGTCGAGCAGGTCGAATTCGGGGTCAGTCACGGAGCAGAGCGCGCAAAAATGGTCGTTGAGCAAATGTAAGCCGGGCTTGCGGCATTGGCGACTCGCAGGGGCACCGGGCGCTTACATTTAGCCCAGCCTGCGGTTACCACTCGCTGGCTTCTTTCCTTCCATGAATAAGCGCAGGGTTCTGCTCCTCGCCGCCTTGGCTCCGGTGCTGCTGGCGGTGCTCGTTCCTTTAGTCCGCCAACTGGTCAGCGTCCCGCCCTTCATCAGTTGCCGCGTCGATTTGCGCCGGACGCCGCTTAGACTGTATTGGAAGGACGAACGCAACCAACGCTTCAAAAGCCTTCAAGGCTTGAAAAGCTGGCTTGACGCACGCGGCCAGAAGCTCGTTTTTGCCATGAACGCGGGCATGTTCAATCCTGATTTTGCACCGCAGGGACTTTTTATTCAAGCCCGAAAGACCATTACGGCGCTGGACACTACTACCGGCGCCGGCAACTTTTACCTGAAACCCAACGGCGTGTTTTACCTCACAACCGACAGCAGCGCCCACATTTGCCAAACCGCCGATTTTCATGACGATGGCCGTGTGGCGTACGCCACCCAGTCGGGTCCCCTGCTGGTGATTGACGGCCGCATTCACCCGGCTTTTCAGCCCGGCTCCGCAAATGTGCAAATCCGCAACGGGGTGGGCATTCTGCCCGACGGGCGCGTGCTCCTGGCGATGTCGAGGAAGAAAATCAACTTCCACGACTTCGCCGAATACTTCAGACAAGCGGGCTGCCGCCAAGCCCTCTACCTCGACGGCTTTGTGTCGCGGACGTACGAGCCGGCCGCCGACCCGCCCCAGAACGACGGTGACTTTGGGGTGATAATTGGCGTTACTGCACCGAAGCAATAGCTGCGGGAGCTGCCTGAGAGTCGATGTAGGCCAAGACAGAGGTAATCTCCTGGTCGGAGAGGGCGAAGGAGGGCATCTGCTGCTTGTTGAACTTGTTGTAAAGGGCCACGGCGTACTCGTCGCCGCTGGCCACCACCTTGCTCGAGTTCTTAATCCAGGGCAAAAGCCACGACACCGGCCGCCGCTTGGTGATGCCGGCCAGGGCCGGGCCCACCACCTGCTCGTTCACCGCGTGGCACTGCGCGCAGTTGTTCTTAAACAAGGCGTCCCCCGCCGCTATCGCGGCCGCTTCTTCCGCCGAAACT
>DASVTG010000207.1:0-2923 GCA_036387695.1 Hymenobacter sp.
CGGCGCCGAGCGCGACCCCGGCGAAAGCACCACGTCGGTAATGCCGTGCTGAGCACAAATTTCGGCAATGTTATAAACAGCCTGCATGTTAAATCAATGAGCAATAAATAATGAGCAATGAACAATGAGCCCCAGAACGTCATGCTCATCTGGCGTCCGCGCAGTCGAAGCATCTTTACTGCGCGGACGCCAGATGAGCATGACGGTCTTTTGGCTCATTGGTCATGGTTCAGTACCGCCGCCACGGTCTGCAATTTCAGTTGGGTTTCCTGCCATTCCCGCTCGGGGTCGGAGTCCACGGTGAGGCCGGTGCCGGCGTACAAAACGGCCTCGTCGGCGCGCAGCTGCAGGCAGCGCAGGTTTACGTAGAGGCGGGCCACGCCGGGCGCCGCCACGTTCACGGGGCCCAAAAATCCGCTGTAGTAGGCCCGGTCGTAGCCCTCGTGGGCCTGAATGAACTGCATGGCCGCGGCTTTGGGCATGCCGCCCACCGCCGATGTGGGGTGGAGCAGCCGTAGCATGTCGGTGCCCAGGTTGGGGAAAGGCACTTGCTTGAGGTTCACCTCAAAGTCGGTGCGCAGGTGTAGCAGCTGCCCGGCAATGACGGTGCGCGGGCCGGTTTCGTGGTACTCGCGTAGTCGCAGTTGCTTGAAGCAGCTCACGATGTAGCGGGCCACCAGCGCCTGCTCTTCGATTTCCTTCTGCCGCCAAATGGCCGTGCGCGGCGTGAATTCAGCCGTGAGCGGCTGCGTGGCGGCCAAAGCCATGGTATGGAACGTGCCGTCGGCGGTGACTTCGGCCAGTACTTCCGGGGTGGCGCCCAGCCAGGTGCCCACCCCGGGCGCACTCATCAATGACACAAATGCCCGCGGGTACTTCCGGGTCAATTCCTCAAAAGCCACGAGCGGGTCAAATCCCGTCGGCAGCGCGCGCCGGGCGGCCCGGGAGGTCACCACTTTCACCACTTCCTGCGCTTCAATGGCGGCCACCCCAATGCGCACCAGCTCCGTGTACTCGGCTTCGGTGGCGGCGTGGGGGGCTGGCTGCGGGCTCTCGTGCCACGTCAGGACTTCTACCGGCGGCGCGGCCAGCCAGGCGGCCAGCGCCGGCACCAGGTCGCGCGCTTCGGCGGCCACGGCCACCGTTTCGGGCTGGGCCAGGTCGTAGCGCACGTCGGCGGGCAGGAACAGCGCCGGGTTGTGGTCGGAGTCGCGAAAGGGAAAGAAGGCAAACCCGGCCGGGGCCCGCGCGTCCAGCGCGGGCGGCAGGCCGGTGTAAGAGTCTTCCAGCGAGCGCGCCACCAGCAGGCGCGGAAACTCGGCGCCGGGCTCGCGCCACACGGCCAAAGGCCGGCCGGTGCGCAAAGCACCCGCCGCCAAATGGCGCAGGCGGGCCGCCGCATCGAGGCCCGCCGCCACCGCGGGCCACCGCAGGTACCGAAGGTCGTTGGTTTGCATCAGGCCCGCTGCTCGCCGGCCGCCGGCAGGTCAATCACGGCCATGGTGATGCGGCTGATGCACACCAGCGCGCCGGTTTCTTCGTGGCTGATGCGGATTTCCCACACCTGCGTGCTGCGGCCAATGTGCACCGGCGTGGCCCGGCCGCGCACCCAGCCATCGCGCACGCCTTTGAGGTGGTTGGCGTTGATTTCCAGGCCCACGCACGCCTGCTTGGCGGGGTCCACGCGCAGGGCGGCGGCGATGCTGCCCAGGGTTTCGGCCAAAGCCACCGAGGCGCCGCCGTGCAGCAGGCCCATGGGCTGGTGCGTGCGGCCGTCCACGGGCATGCGGCCTTCGAGGTATTCGTCGGTGGCGGTGGTGATTTCAATGCCGAGGGCGTCGGCCAGGGTGGGGCGGGAGGCCGTCCAGCGCTTTAATTCTTCCAGGGTCATCCTTAAAATAATGGTTAATAATTAATGGTTAATGAGATAAGCTGATGACTGGCGGCGGATTTACGTGTTGATAATTAACCATTAACCACTGGTCTTTAACCACTAACCCCCAACCCCGTACTTAACCGTATTGTTGAAGCACCGTTACGCAAAACTACCACCCAACGTGAGGCCCCGAACCATCTTTCTTCTGCGCCACGGCCAGACCGATTTCAACGTGCGCGGCATCGTGCAAGGCAGCGGCGTCGATTCGAGCCTGAACGACACCGGCCGGCGCCAAGCCGCGCAGTTTTTTGCCGCCTACGGGCACGTGCCCTTCGACAAGGTCTACACCTCGGCCCTGCGGCGCACCCAAGAGTCCGTGCAGCACTTCCTGGACCTGGGCCTGCCGCACGAGGCGCACACGGCCCTCAACGAAATCAGCTGGGGCGTGCGCGAGGGCACCCGCATTACCATGGAGGAGGACGCCGAGTACCGCCAAGTGCTGGCCGGCTGGGCGGCCGGCCGCACCGATGCCAGCCTGCAGGGCGGCGAAAGCCCCGACGAAGTGGCGGCCCGCCAACGCCCTTTCATCGAGCTGCTAAAGTCGCGGGAGGAGGAGCAGACGGTGCTCATCTGCATGCACGGCCGTGCCATGCGCGTGATGCTCTGCCAGCTGCTCAACTACCCGCTCAGCTGCATGGAAGGTTTCGAGCACAGCAACTTATGCCTGTACAAGTTGGAATTCACCGGCACGCTTTTCACGGTGAAGAACTTTCTCGACGTGTCGCACCTGCAGGCGGTTGGTTGACGGTGAGCGCGTTTTCCGGCAAATCAATGGCTGCGTTCGGGCATTTCTCGTGGAAGTGCAGGAAATGCCCGACATTCAACCTAATTTTGGCCTCTTCAATCCAAGCGCGACAACCCGATGGCCGAAATCATAAAAATGCCCAAAATGAGCGACACGATGACCGAAGGGACCATCGCGGCCTGGCTCAAGAAAGTGGGTGATAAAGTTAAATCCGGTGATATTCTGGCCGAAGTGGAAACCGA
>DASVTG010000208.1:0-5036 GCA_036387695.1 Hymenobacter sp.
CAACAGCTCAAAGCCGGCGAAACCGTCAATTTGGAGTTCGACATTGTGGGCAAGTACGTGGCCAAGCTGTTGGGCCGTTAAGACCTAATTTACGAACAGGGGAGGGCCGCCACCTTGCGGCCGGGCCGGCGGGCAAGCGTAAAATTCACCAGCGTTAAACCCCTGCCTTGCTAAACGGCCTTTGCTGCTCAGCAACTCGGAAAGAATGGGTGCGTAGGAAGTAAATCTTCCCACGTAACCTCTTTCCCATCATGTCCAAACGTGAATTAATTGAGCCCAACGAAGGCGATAAACGCTACATCCGCCGCGATAAAGACGGCAAAATTGCAGAGTCCGTGGACTTGAACCGGTCATTGTCGCAGGACGACCAGCACAATTCCAAAAAAACCAGCAAACCCGGCCAGGGCGACAAAGGCGATGGCCACACCGGCAACCGGAAACCAGCCAAGTAATGCAATAGGCTGCAAAAAGCTCTGCTAGTGACCTTTTAGACCTTTTTGCAGCCTATTGGCTCGGGGTGCATGCGGAGCCGTGAGTTCCACAGTGGGCCTGGGCTCCCCGAAAAACGACTTGGCGAGACGCAAGGCCGTTTCGTCCTCCTGGATGTCGTTGGGCCGCGAGCCGGTGCCATACAGCATGCCGCCCCAATCCATGCGCATGTACTGCGCAGTGAGCGTAAGCGTGTCCTGCAAGGGCTGCGCTTCAAACTTGCCGCTGCTGCTTACTACAATGGACCAGAGGGTTTTGTCCCGCATTTCATCTCGGAAATTGAGGCTTGGGATGCGCAGCCACGCGTTCCAATGGTCCAGGTAGTGCTTGGCTTGCGCGGGCATGTTGTACAAGTAGAGCGGCGTTACGAGCACGATGTCCGTGGCCTTCAGCGTGGCGTCTAAAAGAATTTTGGCGTTGCCGAAAGGCTGGGGAAAAGAAGCGTTGTGGCGCAAGTCGGTGAATTCGGGCAATGGGTAGTCCTGCAAATGCACCCATTGCTGCTCGTAAGTTGGTGGCAGCGGGTGGGCGGCGCAGTAGGCCAACTGCTCGCTGTTGCCCAAGCGGCGCGTACTGGATAGCAGAAACAGAAATCGATGAACAGAAATAGACATAATTTGATAAACTATATTCTTTCTAGCCGCCTTCGGGGAGCCCAGTGCTGGTAGACCAGGGCGGCCAGCCAGCCCAGCAAGGCGCCAATTGCGGCTCCACCAAGCACATCAGTAGGGTAGTGAGCACCAAGATACATTCGACTATAGGATAATAGCAGCGCCCAGGCAAATATAACTATTTTCAGTAAACGGAAGCGCCCTGGTGGCAGGGCAGTGGCCACGAATACCGCCAAAGCCATGGAATTGGCGGCGTGGGACGATAAAAAACCGAATTGCCCGCCGCAACCGTCCGGCAGGTACAATTGCGTGAAGATGGTGGCGTCGTGGCAGGGGCGGGGGCGCCCGAAAAAGGGCTTGAAAACCCGGCTGGTGATGCTATCGGCCAAGCCCACCGCCGCGAACACCAGCGGCAGCAAGAGCACGGACCCGCGCCGGAAGTAATAAATCAGCCACCCGATGAGCACCGCGTAGGCCGGAAACCAGACCAAGCGGTTGGACGCGAACACCATGACGGCGTCGAGAACGGGGCTGTGCGCGTGGTTGACGGCGAGGAGCAGCTGGCGGTCGAGGGCCTTGATTGCTTCAAGCATCGGCCAGCCAGTTTACGCCCTTGCGGAGCCAGGCCAGCGTGGTGGCCTCGGGGGAGCCGGGAGCCGGCGGCGCGGGGTTATAGGCCCAGCCGGTGCGGGGCGGCAAGCTCATGAGGATGGATTCGGTGCGGCCCCCCGTTTCAAGCCCGAACCGGGTGCCGCGGTCAAACGCCAGGTTGAACTCGGCGTAGCGCGCGCGGCGCAGGGTTTGCCACGCTTCTTCGCGCTCGGCGAAAGGCAGCGCGTGGTTTTCGGCCATCAGCTCGGTGTAGAAAGGGCCGAACAGTTCGGCCACGTCGCGCATGAAAGCAAATAACTCTTCCGCGGTGCCGTCGGTCCCCACGGTGAGGCGGTCGTAGAAAATGCCGCCCACGCCGCGCGTTTCCTGGCGGTGGGGCAGGAAAAAATAATCATCGGCCCAGCGCGTGAATTTGGGGTAGTGGGCGGGGTTGTGGAGGTCGCACACGGCGCGCAGCCGCTCGTGGAAGCGGTGCGCCTGGGCTTCGTCCACGTAAATCGGGGTCAAATCGATGCCGCCCCCAAACCAGGCTTCGCCGTTGCCGGCTTCGAAATACCGCACGTTCATGTGGATGATGGGCACGCGCGGGCTGCGCGGGTGCAGCACCACGCTCACGCCGGTGGCGTAGAAATGCGGGTCGGGCATGTGCAGCTGCCGGGCCGCGGCTTCGCTCATTTGCCCCCACACCGCCGAAAAGCCCACGCCGCCTTTTTCCAGGATGCGGCCGTGCTCCAGCACTTTGGACCGGCCGCCGCCGCCGCCTTCGCGCTGCCAGGCGTCGGTGAGGAAGTGAGCCGGGCCGGCGTCGGCGGCTTCCAATTGCTGGCAAAGGCGCAGCTGAAAATCAGCCAGCCAGGTTTCTATTTCCGGACGGATGGTGGGCGAGGAGGCTGGAGTCACGAGCAGGTCGCCCTCAGGGCGCAGGTTTTTTGCGGTACAAGCGCAGCTGGAGGGCCTATTGAAAAGCCTGCCACTGCCGAAGCAAAGATACGGCGGCGGGTCAGGCGTACTTTTGTGGCCTCACTTCCCACCTTTGCGATGCCAGAATTTGCTGCTCCCGTTGCCCCCGATGCGGCGGACTATTCTTCTACCCGCGTGGCCAATGCGGCCGCCGCCGCTGCCGCCGCATTCACGGCGCCCCCCGCGCAGGCCCCGCCCGCGGCCGACCCCGCCCTGCTGCGGCGCGCCTACCACCTGATGCACACGGCCGCCGCCATGGCCAACTTGTACGAGGAAGAAAAAGCCGTGGCCGCGCGCTACGTGCACGCCACCGCCCGCGGCCACGAAGCCGTGCAGCTGGCCGCCGCCTTTCAACTCACCGAAACCGACTACGCGGCTCCGTATTATCGCGACGACGCGCTGCTGCTGGGCCTAGGCCTGCGCCCCTACGAGCTGATGCTGCAGCTCATGGCCAAAGCGGAAGACCCCTTCAGCGGCGGCCGCACGTACTACGCGCACCCTTCGCTGCGGCGGGCCGGCGTTCCGCTGATTCCGCACCAAAGCTCGGCCACGGGCATGCAGGCCATTCCGGCTACCGGCATGGCCCACGCGCTGGCTTATTTCGAAAGCCAGGGCCTCCGCGCGCCGCGAAACGAGGAATTGAAGAACGAGAAAATTCTTCAATCCAAGCCAGTGGTATTGTGTTCCATTGGCGACGGCGCCATGACGGAAGGCGAAGTGGCCGAGGCCTTGCAAATGGCCGTGCTGCACCAATTGCCCATAGTGTATTTGGTGCAGGACAACGACTGGGGAATTTCTGCCACCGGGCGCGAAATGCGGGCCATGAATGCGTACGAGTTTGCTGCGGGCTTTCCGGGCTTGCGGCGCTTGCAAGTGAACGGGGCCGATTTTGGCTCCTCGCACGCGGGCCTGGCCGAGGCATTTGCGCACGTGCGCGCCCGGCGCGGGCCGGTGCTGGTGCACGCCAAATGCCCCCTGCTGGGCCACCACACCAGCGGCGTGCGCCGCGAATGGTACCGCCACGACCTGGCCACCCACCAGGAGCAGGACCCGCTGCCGCGCCTGCACCAGCAGCTGCGGGCCGCCGGGGTGCCCGAGAGCGAGCTGGCCGCGTTGGCCGCCCGGGCCCAGGCCACGGTGCGCGCCGACTGGGCCGAAGCGCTGGCCGCCCCCAATCCCAACCTCGCCACGTTCGCCGACCACGAATTTGCACCGCCCGTGGTGCTGGCCGAAGCCGGCGAGCGTAGCCCCGCTGGCGCCGACAAGGCCCTGATGGTGGATGCCGCCCTGCACGCCGTGGACGACATTCTGCGCGAGTTTCCCGAGGCCTTGTTCTACGGGCAGGACGTGGGCGGTGAGCTGGGCGGCGTGTTTCGCGAAGCGGCTTTGCTGGCCAAAAAGTACGGCGACACCCGCGTTTTCAACACCCCCATTCAAGAAGCCTACATCGTGGGCAGCACCGCGGGGATGGCGGCCGTGGGCGCCCGCCCCATCGTGGAAATTCAGTTTGCCGACTACATCTGGCCGGCCCTGAACCAGCTGGTCGAGGAGCTGTCGAAATCGTGCTACCTGACCATGGGCAAATTTCCCATTCCGGCCCTCATTCGCGTGCCCATTGGCGCCTATGGCGGCGGCGGGCCCTATCACTCGGGCTCCATCGAAAGCACCTTGCTCACCATTCGGGGCATAAAGGTGGTGTACCCCAGCAACGCGGCCGACATGAAAGGCCTGATGCGGTCGGCGTTTTTGGACCCCAACCCGGTGGTAATGCTCGAGCACAAAGGCTTGTACTGGAGCAAGGTGCCCGGCACCGAAGACGCCAAAACCGTGGAGCCGGCGGCGGGCTACGTCATCCCCCTGGGCCAGGCCGCCATTGCGCAGCCGGCCGACGCGGAAAAGCTGCGGCGGGGCGACACCGCCTTGGTGGTCACCTACGGCATGGGCGTGCACTGGGCCAAAGCGGCCAGCCGCGACTTCCCCGGCCAAATTGAAATCCTGGACCTGCGCACCCTCAACCCCCTCGATTTTGAAGCGGTGACCGCCGCCACGGCCCGCCACGGCAAGGTGCTGGTGCTTACGGAAGAGCCCCTGCTCAACAGCTTTGCCGAAAGCCTGGCCGGTCGCATTCAGCGCCACTGCTTTCAAGCCCTCGACGCCCCGGTATTTACCCTTGGGGCCGCCAACTTGCCCGCTATTGCGCTCAACGTAGAGCTGGAGCGCCAAATGCTGCCCAGCGCAGCCAAGGTTGCGGTGGCACTGGGTGAGCTACTGGCTTACTAGGTGAGGTGTGAGGTGGTGAGGTGTGAAATGGTGAACTGGTGAGTTAAAAATTTCGAATGCGCAGGCCGCGCAAGCTGAACATCA
>DASVTG010000209.1:0-4036 GCA_036387695.1 Hymenobacter sp.
CTCGACGCTAACAACATCGGGCAATGTTTTAGGGTAAAACACCTAGCCTGTTCAGCCTCTGAACCCAGGCTCAACCCTAAGCTACTTACCCGTTTATGCGTCAGTTTCTTATTCTAATAGGTGCTTTCCTGGCTTTAAGTATACGGCCCACCGCCGCCCAAACCACCAAGGGCGCCCAGGGCGAGGTTTTCTCCCGCCGTATCATCGCCAAGCTGCTCAGCGACCCGTGGTCCGTGGCTTACGGTCCCGACAACTACCTGTGGATCACGGAAGCCAAAGGCTACCGGGTCAGCCGCATCAACCCCGCCGACGGCACCAAAACCGTGCTGCTGGACCTGAGCAAGGAGCGGCAGTTTCCGCGCTACGATAAGGTGCCAAATCAGGTGGACGGGGGCAAGCCCTGGCCCCAGGGCGGCCTGATGGGCATGGCCCTGCACCCGCAGCTGCTGAGTGGCAAGCCTTACGTGTATCTGGCTTACCTCTACCGCTTTGCCGGGGCCGATCAGCCGGGCAAGGGCGGCAAGCCTAACTACGGTGGCCTATTCTTCACCACGCGCTTGGTGCGCTACGAGTACAACCCGCAGACGCAGAAGCTGGCCAACCCCGTCACCCTCTGCGACACGATTCCTGGCAGCAGCGACCACAACGGCGGCCGGCTCGCCATTGCGCCGGTGGCGGGCAAGGACTTCCTGTTCTACGGCATCGGCGACCTAGGTGCCGGCCAATTCGACAACGCCAACCGCCCCAACCACTCCCAGCAGCCCGACCGCTACGAAGGCAAAGTGCTGCGCTTCAACCTGGAACCCGACGCCGACCTGAACGCGCTGGATAAGTGGATTCCGAACGATAACCCGTTTGCCAGGCCGCGCCAAAACGCCGTGTGGAGCCTTGGTCACCGCAACCCGCAGGGCCTGGCTTACGCCGTGGTAGGCGGCACCGGGCGCCTCTACTCCTCCGAGCACGGGCCGTTTTCCGATGATGAAATCAACATCGTTGAGCGGGGCAAAAACTACGGGCACCCACTGGTGCTGGGCTATAACGACAACAACTACAACGGCTTGGCCGGCGGCGTATCGGAGCACACCAGCATTGGTGGCGCCTGGCATACCTCTTATCCGCTTATTAAAAGCGAAAACGCCAACGCCAAGGCTATTGGGGCCACTTACCGCGACCCGATCAAGACGCTGTACCCGAACTCCAACAAGTTCCTGACCGACCTTTTCATCAAAACCAAAAACGATGATCCGAACACCCCCGACTGGCCCTCGGAGGCGCCCAGCAGCCTGGCCGTGTATACCGCGTCGGCCATTCCCGGCTGGCAAAACTCGCTTCTACTCCCGGCCCTCAAGCACGGCAAGCTGATCCGCTTGCAGCTGAACGCGGTCGGCACCGGCGTCACGGGCGACACGCTGACGTACTTCCGCGGCCCCGTGCGCTACCGTGACCTAGCCTTCACACCCGACGGCCGCAAGCTGTTTTTGATTACGGATAGCACTTCCGTCTCGTCGGGCCCTTCCAGGGAAGATCCGCAGGGCACCAGCTGCAAAGGCTGCCTGCTGGAGTTCACCTACCAAAGCGGCGGCGCGAAACCTAGGCCCGCCACGGGCCAGGTGCCCGCAGCTGAATCGGCACTAGGCAACACCGCCCCGGAAGTCCGCCGCCTGAGCCGAAACCAGCAACGTCCGGCCAAAACCGCGGTGACCACTCAGTAAGAAGCCGTTTGCTCCGTAGGAACGCGCCACGGCGCGTTCGTCGTTGAACGAAACCGTTGAACGGTCCGTATTAAAATACGCTGACTGATAACATCTTGCGCCGGGTCGTATTCACGGCGCGGCCGACGAACGCGCCATGGCGCGTTCCTACGGAGCAAACCCAGGCCTTTCAAGCAGAGCGATTATGCCGGGTCGCGTGCTGATGTTGTTTAGTTGAACGGCGTAACCTAGGTCGTTCATACGGCATCGTTCAACGACGAGACACAACGATGTGATTTCTATGGTTCAGGCAAGGGCTGGGGCAAAGTTTTCGTCATATTTTCGCTGCTGTTGAGCGCAGGCAAAAAGCAGATGGACGAGCTTATTGCGCACGCTGTTGAGCACGAGGAGCTTCGGCTTGCCCGCGGCCACTTTGCGGTCATAGTAGGCTTTGAGCGGTTTGCACCAGCGCACGGCCGACAGGGCGGCCAGGTGCAGTAGGGCCTTGACCCGCTTGTTGGCGTGCGGGCTCACGCGTCCTCGTCCTCGGTGCTGGCCGGAACTGCGCTCAAACGGCACCACCCCGGCGTAGCTGGCGTAGCGCTTGGCGTCCGTGCGCACTTGAAATTCGCCCGTGGTCAGCCGCAACTCCGTGGCCAGCACGGGCCCCACGCCCGGCACCGACACCAGGCATTCATACAGCGTGGCCAGGTCCGTATCGGCGGCAATAAGCTGCTGCATTTGCTGCTCCACGGCCTCAAGGGCCTTGGTCAGGGCCGTTAGCGTCGGGGCCAAGGCCCGGCGCTCGGCCTGCTGCTCGGCGGCCGAGAAGAAGCCTTCGCTGCTGGTGAGTGGCGTTTGCAGCTGCTGGCGCACGCCTACCAGGCGGGCGCGGCGGGCACTGAGTTGGTCTAGGGCGACGAGTACGGGGCGGGCGGGCTGCCACAGGCGCACCCGGTCCTGGTAGCGGGCCGCGTACTGGCCGATGCGCACGGCATCGGCCTTATCGGTTTTGCCGCGCACCTGACCCATGCTGACCTTGATTTGGGCGGCGTGCTCCAGCCAGGTGGGCACGGCCAACGCGCTCAGGGCCGTCAGGGCCGGGCGGCAATAAAGGCCCGTGTGCTCCAGGCAAGCCAGGCAACTGGCCAGGGCAAAGCCGGGCACCTGCTTGCCCACAACCTTGAGCCAGCGGGTCAGGGCCGTGGGGGTATTGGCCAGCTGGGCTTGGGCCAGCACCTGGCACTGGGGCGAGAGCAGGGCCACGTCCAGCGTAGCCTTGCTGACAGCGAGGCCGAGAAAATGCGTGTACATTTGCCAAGAGAAAAGGGGGGGGTGAAAACTCCCGGATAACCGCTGCGTAAGTCACTCGCTACCTGACTAGTAGGCTCTACGGCCTGCATTTCTATCTGAGCTTTTGCCTACGCACCCCGGCCGGTCCTGCATCACAACATAGGCTCGACACCTGGTCTCTACAGAGGGTAGCCGGCCGGGGTGGTTATCCGAAACGATAGGCCGGGTTTCGTCCTACCGCCCAAATCTACAGGTCTCTACAATCGTTCAACGACGCACGCGAGCTTTCTTGCTCTGCTCGGAATGATGTTCTATATCAGCTCAGCAGCTTTCAACAAACCTTATTTGGACAGGTTGTTGAGTTTAGCGGGCGTGTAGGCGCGCAAGGGGCTGCGTACACGTAGGTTGTGCAGGCCACAGGCCACGACCATGACCGTGTCGCGCCGCCACTCGCCGCGCAAGCGCAGCGTGTCCTGTACCATACGGAGGCGTTTAATCCTGCTGTGGGCGTGCTCGATGACCACGCGCAGCGGGCTGAGCAGGTGGTTGTAGAGGCGCTGGGCAAAGGACAGCTCGCCCTTCGGTGGTTTTTTGTGGGGCATCTCCACCACCACCTCCGCCGGGGCATGACCCAACAGGCCCAGGTCCTGGCGCAACACGCTGCCCACCGGCAGCCGCACGGCGTAGGCCAACTGCTTGTCGTGGCCGCGCCCGCCTTCCGTGGGCGAGAGGTAGTGCAGGTACTGCGTGGGGTCGCACAAGGTCATGTTTTTCACACGATGCGCTTTTTTTAGCACTGTATTCCTGGGCTTGTGCCTCGTAGTCCTGGTTGCGGGGCACGCCGCGCTCCACCCCGTCGCAGGCAAAGACCGGCTCAGGGTGAGTGGCCAGGCGCTGGGCCAGTTCGGCCCCATCGCGCACGGGCAGCAGCCCGCGGCGGGCCAGCACCTGATTCAACACGCCCAGCAGGGCCGTGGCCAACTGGCTCACGCGGGCCTGGGAGATGCCGAGGCTGGCGGCCTGGTGTTCTTGCAAGGCGTTGCTCTCGAGGT
>DASVTG010000210.1:0-3017 GCA_036387695.1 Hymenobacter sp.
GTGCCGCTAAAGTTGCCCGCCCCATCATTTAACCGAATGCTCACCGTTCTGGTGTGATTGACGGTAAGCAGGTCGAGGTCACCATCCCCATCAATATCACCGGTAGCTAGGTCATCGGGAAAGCTTCCCACCGGCACATTTTGCGTGCCGCTAAAGCTGCCAGCACCATTGTTGAGGCGCACGCTCACGGTGCTGGGATTAACGGAGGAATTAACCGCGTTGGCGGCGAGTAGGTCCAGGTCGCCGTCTCCATCCACGTCAGCAAGCATGGCAGCATTCGGGTTTTCACCCACCGCAATTTCTGTTGTGCCGGAGAAGGAACCGCTACCGTCGTTCAGGCGCAGGCGCACGCTGTTGTAGAGTGGGTTATCGGAGATAAAATCCAGGTCGCCATCGCCATCCACATCGCCCAGACGGACATCAATTACGCCTTGCACCAGGTTAACGTTCGAACCGCCAGCCAAAACACCAGTGCTCGGGGAGGTAGCCGTGGTGAACTCAAAGACGTGGGGCGTGACGGCCGTGCCTCCCGTACTCTGCGCAGCTGCGCTGACGGTGGTAAACACTCTTTCGCCGGGCTTGAAATCAGTACTCGGATTGAAGCTGAGCGTGTTGCCATTGACGGTGGCGGCGCCCATCTTCTTGCCTGTTTGCTGGCTGAAGACCTTGAGCGCACCTAGGGTACTGGCATTGCTGCTTAAGGCTTGGTTGAAGCCCACAGTCACATCCGTGGTGCGCGGCGCCGAGCGGGCATTGCGCGCCGGCGAGAGGCTGGTAACCGTAGGCGTTTGCGCGCTTACCGCGCCAGCCAGCAGCACAATTGCACAGGTGCTAAGCACCCGTGATGGTCTGAAAAAAGCGGAAGCTGACCAGGAGAAAACAGTAGGAGTTTGAGTCATAAAAAGTAAGTAGGAGCTACGGTTGTGGCAGGTAATCAGAGCGATAGGACGAGGGAAAGGTGTTCTTTGTTTCTATGTAAGTCTATAAATTCTTAATAAATTAATATCAGAGTTTTAGAGCAAACTTGTCAAAGTTCAATAAGCGGCGTAGCGCTCAACCTAGCTTTGCAACAGCGTAATAGCATGAAAAAAGCGGTTGAAAATCCAACCGCTTCTTAGAATCGTGTTCCTGCTCACCTTCTTAATGACGAGGTGAGGATAGAAGTAAAGTGCTACATGGCTAGCACCTGCTGCCAGATATCTTCCTGCACCGGCACGCCTTGCGCCAAGTTGGCTTTTCGGGTGGCCAGGGATTTTTCGCCGGGATAAAAAACCTCCTCGCCCGGCACCGGCGGACTGCTCTTGGTGTAGCGCAAGATCTCCTCAATAAGGTCGGCGTGGAGCTGGGGCTGCTTGATGCAGATAAAGCACTGCGACACCCCCGATTCCTGGCCGCTTTTGGTTATCTCGGCCGTGGAGCGGCCGCCGCTCAGGGCAGTCAGCAATACGTCGAGCACCAAAGAAAGCCCCGAGCCTTTCCAGAACCCGATGGGCAGGCCGCGCTGGGAGGCCAGCACCTGGCCGGGGTCGGTGGTCAGCTGGCCTTCGTCGTCGTAGCCGCCGGGCACCGGCAACTGCTCACCCGCTGTGGCATAGGAGGATAGCTTACCGTACGAGTACTGCGAAATGGCCATGTCCAGCACAATCGGGCCTTCGCCCCGCGGCACGCCAATGACGAGCGGATTGTTGCCCAGGCGGGCATCGGTGCCGCCCCAGGGCGTGACGTTGGCAATGGTGTTGGTAAAGCAAATGCCGATGCAGCCCGCATCGGCCGCCTGCCAGCCGTAAGTGCCGCCGCGCATCC
The DNA here is from genome assembly GCA_036387695.1 of Hymenobacter sp. Lineage (GTDB taxonomy): Bacteria > Bacteroidota > Bacteroidia > Cytophagales > Hymenobacteraceae > Hymenobacter. Next base: position 1,804 of record DASVTG010000210.1, read on the forward strand.
AGTGGTTGGTGTTGCGAATGGCGACGCACCCCAGTCCGTGCACTTCGGCCAGCGTAATCGCGCGGTCCATGCACGTGTGCGCGTTGGACATGCCCGGACCTAGGTTGCCGTCCCAGCGCTCAATGGCTTCCATTTTCTCGATCAGCTCGGGTTCCGCTAGTGGGTTTACCAAGCCCTGCTGCACGTGCCCCACGAAGGTCGGGAACCGGTTCAGCCCGTGGGTGTACACCCCATCCCGACTGTTTTGGGCAAAAATGGTGGCGCACAGCTCGGCCTTGTCCTCGGGGAAAGCTAGGGTGAGCAGTACGCGCTTAAACTCTTGCTGGAGTTGCTGGTAGGGAACACGCATGGTGATTTAGTGAAATGGTGAGTAGTGAAGATTTCCTATTTAACTTCATCTGCGGAGTAGTCGGGCCAGCTCCAGCGGGGCGGCATCAATCGTTGTAGCGTTTATGTCGTCCGCTGGGGCTAGGTCGTTCTAAAACGGCCTCAAGGCTACCAATATATCGCCCCGCTGGGGCTGAGGCACCTACGCCGCAACTTGGGTTGTTTACAGGTTATTTAGAAGTGAGATGGTAGATAAAAGGCTTGTTCCTAAATAAAAAAGTTGATAAAATCTGGCCGTCATGCTGAGCTTGTCGAAGCATCTCTACCGCCAACGTAACTCTGATTACCATTGCGGTAGAGATGCTTCGACAAGCTCAGCATGACGTTCTTTTTGATCTCTGCTAATTCATGAACAAGCATAAATTGTTGTCTTGTAATGGTTTACATTAAATAATCACCATTTCACCACTCCCTACGACTTCGGCGGCGCAACGGGTGGTTCGGCCTGCCGGATTTTACCCATGATCTGTCCGCGACCGGGCACTGAGAGCAGCCGCACGACCAACGGCGCCGGCTGCCGGTTCGCCTTTACGGCTACTGACACAATCCTAGGTTGAAACTCAAACGGGCTGGCCTGCACCTTCAGGCTCACCTTGCCTTTCTGCACCGATTTCCAGGAAGCCGGCAGCACAAGCGAAAAGCGGCCATTCTCGTCGGTGACGGCGCCGTATTTCGTGCCATCCACAAAAATCCAGGCGCCGGCTACGGCCAGGCCCGTCGAATCGTCCAGCACGCGGCCTTGCAGCGTAACCGACGATTTGGGGGCTAGGTTACGGCTGTAAATCAAATGCTTGGGTGCTTCGGCTAGCTCCAGATCGCAGAGTGCA
>DASVTG010000211.1:0-8189 GCA_036387695.1 Hymenobacter sp.
CGCCGCAAGGTGCGGGGCTTTTTGCTGGCCCAACCAGCCGCCGCGCTTTCCCGTTAGGACACGGGTAGATTCTCCATTTTCCTGCATTACCATGAAAGACGACAAAGGCAAAGTTATTTTCTCGCTCATCGCTGGCGCCACCGCCGGCATCGTGGCCGGCCTGCTGCTGGCTCCCGAAACCGGCAACGACACCCGCTCCAATATCCGCGAATCGGCCAAAAAGTGGGGCAGTGACCTCAGCAAGCTGGTGAAGGACACGCTGGCCAAAGTGCAGGGCGAAGCCTCCGGCCAAAGCAACCCCGACGCCATCGTAAGCGAAGACAAGCAAGCCGCCGACCGCCTCCTCCAAGGCCTCGACGCGGGTGCCGAAGACGCGGCCGCGCAGCCCGGCGACTTAACTACGTCTGCCACCGGCAATGGCGGTTCCGTGGCCGGCAACTCCCGCGACCACGCCCACCTAACTGAACGGTAAGGTCCGGAGAGAAAAAATATTTCTCTGCGGCGTAACCCCCACGCCGTACCTCCCGTAAAAGCCAGCATAATCGCCTTGAAAGAAGGCCGAAACGTATTACTTGTAAAATTGCCGACCGTAGGAGCTTCTACTGAAATTGGTTAAACAACTCAGCAGTAAAATCAGACGTGTCCATCGCAAGCTTCTCGTAAAAACAGCGGTTTGAAGGGTAAGACGATTATAAAAAGAAAAGCCCCGCACGACATTTCGTGTGGGGCTTTTCGATTTTGGACCATCTGCTGGTTTGTTCTCTCTTGTCATCCTGAGCAAAGCGAAGGACCTTATCAAACCAGAACTCACCGTTCAGCGGTGATAAGGTCCTTCGCTTTGCTCAGGATGACAGGAAAAGAAATTACTTTTCCTCTTTCTCGGCCTTCTCCTTCTGCACGTTTTCCGGCTTCATTTGCGGGAAGAACAGCACGTCCTGAATGGAGTGCGAGTTGGTCATAATCATGCTCAGGCGGTCGATGCCGATGCCCAGGCCGGCCGTGGGCGGCATGCCGTACTCCAGGGCGCGCAGGAAGTCGTCGTCGAGCACCATGGCCTCGGTGTCGCCACGCTTGCCCAGCTCCAGCTGGTCTTCGAAGCGCTTGCGCTGGTCGATGGGGTCGTTGAGCTCCGAGAAGGCGTTGCAGATTTCCTTGCCGTTGCAAATGGCCTCGAACCGCTCCACCATGCCGGGCCGGTCGCGGTGCTTCTTGGCCAGCGGCGACATTTCCACCGGGTAATCGGTGATGAATGTGGGCTGAATGAGCTTGGGCTCCACGTGCTCGCCAAAGATTTCGTCGATGATTTTGGCCTTGCCCATGCTGGGGTCGAGGTGCACGTTCAGCTCCTGTGCCGTGGCGCGCAACGCTTCTTCGTCCATCTCGCCAATGGCCTTGCCGGTGTATTTCTCAATGGCCTCAAACATGGTGTAGCGCTGCCAGGGCCGCTGGAAATTGATGAGGTTGTCGCCCACCTGCACCTCGGTTTGCCCGTGCAGGGTTTGGGCCACGCGCTCCACCATTTCTTCCACCAGGTCCATCATCCAGGCGTAGTCCTTGTAAGCCACGTACAATTCCATCTGGGTAAACTCCGGGTTGTGGAACCGGCTCATTCCTTCGTTACGGAAGTCCTTGCTGAACTCATACACGCCATCGAACCCGCCCACGATGAGACGCTTCAGGTACAGCTCGTTGGCAATGCGCAGGTAAAGCGTCATGTCCAGCGTGTTGTGGTGCGTGGTGAAGGGACGGGCCGCCGCGCCGCCGTACAGCGGCTGCAGAATTGGCGTTTCCACCTCCAGGTAGCCTTTGTCGTTGAGGAAATTCCGCATCGACTGCACCAGCTGCGTGCGCTTGATGAAGGTGTCGCGCACCTGCGGGTTCACGGCCAAGTCCACGTAGCGCTGGCGGTAGCGCTGCTCGGGGTCGGTGAAAGCGTCGTAGGTCACTTTTTCGCCGGTGGCCTCGTCAATTTTCTCCTTCACCACGGGCAGGGGGCGCAGGGCCTTGGCCAGTAGCTTCAGCTCCGTCACGTGAATGGACGTTTCGCCCACCTGGGTTTTGAACACATGGCCTTTCACGCCGATGAAGTCGCCCAGGTCGAGCAGCTTCTTAAACACCACGTTGTACAGCGTCTTATCTTCGCCGGGGCAGATTTCGTCGCGGTTCACGTACAGCTGAATGCGACCCGAAGTGTCCATCAGCTCCGCAAACGAGGCCTTGCCCATCACCCGCGACGACATCAGCCGGCCCGCCAAGCTCACCTCCTGGAAGTTGTTCAGCTCGGGGTGGTAGTTGTCGTGAATTTCCTTGGCGTAAAACGTCACGTCAAACAGCTCCGATGGGTAGGCTTCAATGCCCAGTTTTTCCAGTTCTTCGAGCTTTTGGCGGCGCAGGATTTCTTGTTCGCTTAAGTGGACCACAGATTTAACGGATTTTAACGGATGAAACGGATTATTGGTGGTTCCGCACCCTCAAGTGACGGGTTTGAGCGTTGCTCCCCAAGAACCAAAAAGCCGCAAGCCAAGCTTGCAACTTTAGCAAAAGTACGGCACGAAAAAAGCCGCTCCGAAACCGGAGCGGCTTAGTATCTAAATTAACGGATGAGCGGCCAAGGCGGAACCACAAATAATCCGTCCCAATCCGTTGAAATCCGTTAAATCTGTGGTCTAGGCAGCCAAGCGGTACTGCGGGGCCTCGGCGGCCAGGGCCGGAGCCGTGGGCGGCGTGGGGGCCAGCACCGGCTCGACGCGGGTGCGCAACCGGTCCTGCACGAAGCCCGCCTGCAAGTGCACGGGCAGCTCGGCCACCAGCTGGCGGTAGCGCTCCAGGCCCAGGGCCTTGGCCACGTAGGTTTCGTGGATGCCGTTGAGGTAGCTCACGATGTTCAGCAGCGAGGCATGGAACAGGCTAAAGTCGATGTCGGCTTCCACGTAGCGCTCAATCTCGCGGGTCGACTCCGAGATGCGCAGGCGGCCCAGCAGGTCGAAGATGGTGGTGTAGCCCAGGCGCCAGGTAATCTGCTGCCAGTGCGCAGCCGTCCACTTATCCAAGGGGCGGCCCGTTTTCTGGCTGCGGATGGCCGTGTTCGGGTTGGCCTGCACTTGCGCGCGGGTCCATTGCGCCTTCATCTTGCGCGTGGTGCGCAGGAACTGGCCAATCTGAGCCTGAGCGTCAATCTCCTTGCTGGCAATGTGCAGCCCGGCCTTGTAGCCGGCCAGCGGCAAGCGGTGAATGCTGAAGTCGCCGTAAGCACCAGCGGCGTAGAACGACACCGGACGCGGGTAGGCGTTCTTCACCACCAGCCGTCCCACCTCGCGGCGCGTTAGCTGGCTGTTGTTGCTGCGCACGCCGGTGGTGTACAGGAAAGCCTGCAACCCCGACTGGATGGCGTGGTAGGCCTGCGGGAACGTCCAGTGCAGGGCGTTGCGCAGGAAGTTCTCGTCGCCCAGCTCAGCCGTGGCACGCAGGGCGTACTCCGTGCTCCAGCTGGTGTGCAGCAGCTTGGTGAGCGCCGCCACGTCGGCGTCGTTCAGCTCCGCGCTGTGGCTGCGGAAAAAGGGCAGGTTCTGGAGGCCGCCGAGCACGTCGTCGTTCTCCTGAATGTGATAGTTGATGGCAAAGAAGTAATTGAGGAAAACCTGCGCTGGAATCGATTTGCGCCAGGTTTCATCAGCTAGCTTCTGCTGTTGCTCCTCGCCGATGGCTTCCACCTGCGGGTTGAGCGGGATGATGCGGGTTTCCTCTGTAGTCTTCATGATGAGTAAACAGCAGTTGGGCTCGTTTTAGTTGCCTGATTACTAATTTTTTTGTCAGATTTTACTAATGATATTATCATTGATTTACAGCGGATTACATGTGTTAATGTGGCTCGCAATAAAATTTATTTACTGAGTCGATTTACTAACTTAGTTGTCAGTCTAAAAACGTGCCGAAAAAAGCCCCCGCTCCAAGAGGAACGGGGGCTTTCGTCAAAGGAAGCCTAGGGCCCCAGGGGGCTTGAAAACGGCTACAGGTAGGGTTGGCTCTTACTTCAGCTCGTCCTGAATAACGGCCACCGCTTCGCTAATGGTGATGTCCTTGTTCAGGCCTTTGGTGAAGCGAGCGGCACGGTTCAGTTTAACGGTGTCGCCGGCCGCAGCGCGGATTTCCGTGGTCAGCGGCGAGAAAGCCAAAGCAGTCGTCGTCTTCTGGGCCGCTTCGTAGCGGTCCGAAATGGCTTTCGACTGCTGCTCCTCGGCGCGGAAGGCGGCCAGTTTAAGCGAAACGGTGGTTTCGTCCTTGCGCTTGCGCATGCTTTTCACCATCTCGTCCATCACCTTAAAGCTGGGGTTGGCCGCCACCCGCACTTTGCTGTTGGCCCGCAGCTTGTCAATGGCGGGCGCAGCGTTCCAGGGCCGGTAGCGCGCAGGCTGAATCTCGTCCCACTTCAGCGGGTAATCCGACTCTTTCTCGCCTTCGTCGAGGTAAGAATATAAGTCCGGTACCACGATGTCGGAAACGACGCCCTTGAACTGGGTGGAGCCGCCGTTCACGCGATAGAATTTCTGGGTAGTGAGCTTCAGCGAGCCAATGGGCTTCACGCTGTTTAGCTCAGCCGGCAGGGCTTCGTCGAGGTCGAAGATGCGCTGCACCGTGCCTTTGCCGTACGTGCTGGTTGAGCCCATGATGACGCCGCGCTTGTAGTCTTGAATGGCGGCCGCCAGAATCTCCGAAGCCGAGGCGCTGTACTTGTTCACCAGAATCACGAGCGGGCCGCCGTACTGCACGCGGGGGTCGTTGTCGGTCAGCACCTGGGTGCGGCCCTGGCTGTCGCGCACCTGCACCATGGGGCCGCTCTCCATGAAGAGGCCGGCCATGGACACCGCGTCGGTGAGCGAACCGCCGCCGTTGAAGCGCAGGTCCATCACGAGTCCTTTCACGCCTTCGGCGTTGAGTTTGGCCAATTCTTTTTTCACGTCATCCGAAGAGTTGCGGCCGCCGTTGTCGTTGAAGTCGGCATAGAAGCCGGGCAAGCGCAGGTAGCCAATTTTCTGGCCTTTGTCGGTGATGACGGACGACTGCGCATACTTCTCTTCGACGATTACCTCGTCGCGGATGATGGAAATAATCTTGGTGCTGTTGTCAGGCTTTTTCACCGTGAGGCGCACCTCCGAGCCTTTCTTGCCGCGGATGAGCGTCACCGCCTTGGCCGTGCGCCAGCCTTCAATGCTGACCGGCTCCGCTGCGCCCTGCGCCACGCGCAGCAAGGCATCGCCCTTTTTCAATTCGCCCTGTCGGGCCGAAGCCGAACCGGGAATGATTTCCTCGATGTAAATCAGGCCTTCTTTCTCACGCAACGTGGCCCCGATGCCTTCAAAGCGGCCGGTCATTTCGTAGTCGAAATCTTCCTTGGCTTTGGGCGCGAAGTATTCCGTGTGCGGGTCGTAAGTATTGGCAATGGTGTTGGCGTAGGTGGCCAGTCGGTCGTTGGCGTCTACTTCGTTCAAGTCTTCGAACTGCTCGTCGTAGTACTTCAGCACGCGTTTGCGGGCCTCGGCCTCCATTTGGGCCGGGGTGCGGGCGGGTTCGGTAGCGGTGGGGGCCGAAGGGTCGGCGGCTTTGGGCGCGGCGGTGGCGCCCGTGGGCTTGGCTTCTTTGGCTTTGGCCTGGGCGTCCATCATTTCCGATACCCGGCGCAGGGTTTCGTACTTCAGCAGCTTGCGCCACAGTTCGCGTTGAGCGGCTTTGTTGGCTGGGAAAGCAGCCTTCTCGAAGTCGGTCTGGAAAGTCTCGTCCTGGGTGAAATCAAACGGCTTGGCCAAAATTTCGCGGTACAAGCCCTGCATTTCCTTGGTGCGGTCCGTCATCAGTTTGGTGCTGAGGTCGAGGAACTGGCGCGAGCCGCCCTTCACCTGGTCGTCAATCTGGGTTTGGTAGCGGCGCAGCTGCTCCACGTCCGAAGCCAGCAGGAACTGCTTGCGGTAGTCCAAGTGCTTCAGATACAAATCGAATACCCGCTTCGAAAAAGCGTCGTCGATTTTCTCGGGTTGGTAGTGCTGCGAACTCAGGCCGCTGAGCATCAGGCCAATGAGTACTTGGTCCTTGCTCGGCACCGCCGAGTCGGCCCGGCGGAACAACCGGTATGATGCCAGAACAAACACGGCCGTCACCAAAAAGGCATACAGGCCGACCTTCAAGCGGGGGAATGACATTAGCAAATAATAAATCGGGTACGAAAATCAAAAGAACCGGGGGGCCACAGCTGTGCCGAGCCCTATTGCTTACGTTTTAAACGCCCGCGTGGGTGAAATAAGTGCCCGCATTTTCGCGTCACACCAGAGTCGTTATACAGACCAGCCAAGGGCGCACAAGGTTGCAATAAAAAAAGCCTTTCCCAAACGGGAAAGGCTTTTTCGGTATCATTCAGGCCGAAGCCTGCAAGCAAGATTAATACTTGTAAATCTTGTCACCGTTGTGGCGACGGAACTCCTCTTCGAAGTACTGAGCGTCTTCGGCGTTGCGGGGCTTCACGCCCATCACGATGCCGCCGTTCTTGATGCCCTGCTCGTACTCAGCAGCGTGCTCCTCGGGGATGCCCGAGCCCACCAAGGCGCCTACCAGGCCACCCGTGAGGCCACCGGCACCGGCCCCTGCCAAAGCAGCGGCCAGAGGACCAGCGATAATCAGGCCCAAGCCGGGCAGTGCTACCGAAGTACCGATGGCGGCAATGGCACCAATGATGGCACCGGCCGTGCCACCAATGGCCGAACCCACGCCAGCACCTTCCATGGCTTTGTCGCCGAGTTCGGTGTGGGCGGTGTCATCGCCAAAGTGGGTCTTGCGGGTTTCGTCCGACATCAGCACGTTCACGTCTTCTTTGCCGTAGCCACGCGACGAGAGCGACTGGTAAGCCTTCTCAGCGCTGCTGCGGTCGCGGAACATGCCGGTCATGTTGGAGCTGGGGGTCGAGTCGTACGACTGGCCGGTCACGGCATGGGCTGCGTGGTCGGCGGTGTTTTGGATGCCGTCAATGCCGCGGCCTACCACGGCACCAGCCGTGCCAGCTACCGAAGCACCTTTGGCAGTAGCGCTGAAATCGTCACCGTCGGTCGTATTGTTCACGTTGCCCAGCGAAGCGCCGGAAGTATTGGAAACGCCCGTGCCGCTGTCTGCGCCGGTGCCAGCGTTGTAGCTGGTGCTCTCGTTGCTGAGGCCCGTGCTGTTGCCGAAACCGGTGCCGGTAGTCTGGGTGCCGTAGTTAGAGCCTGCGCCAGTACCGGTATTTTGCGGGTTGTTCGAATCGTTGGTATTCATGGGGGAAGGAGTGAAAATGTGGAAAGAAAAACCAACCAGTGGGTTAGTTGAGGACCTTAACGGAGCCACCTCCGTAGAGGTTACATCTCGCTAATTTTCCATCTTTTCGCGGCTTCGCACCATCAGGCTGTCAACTTCTTACATTCAAGCCTGCTTATAATTATCTATCAAGCAAATTGCTGGAAGTTGGCTTCGTCACGCCAGAATTCGCGGCAATCCCAGATGAGGTCTTTCAAAAATCCCTCGTCTTGCTTGAGGGCGCGCCATTCGCCCATGCCCATTTTCTCGCACAGCTTATAAAAGTTGTCGCCTTGGCCTTTGGAGCCCTGCACTTTCACCAAGCAGCTTAGCGGCGGACGGCCGCTTTCGTGCTCGGTCATGGATATCTCCGCGAGCATCTCATTGAGCCGGGATTTTTCGTGCGAAATCTCAAGGTTTAACCCCAGTTCAGCTTCCTGCACCAACGTTAAGTAGCTTACGGTGCCGGTTTGTACGCGGGAATAACGAATCAAATACGTGCGAATGCGACCAATCATGATAGGACTTTAATAAGCGAAAACCGTTTTAGGGGCTGAAAATTAGCGAATTTTAGCTATATAGTGCGTTTTATTATTGCACCATAATTAGCAATTCTCAGCACCAAAAGGCACGCCCTCTACCACAATCGTTCCTAAAATTTCAAGCGGGCACATTTTGCCGCGTTTTTCGCCCATTTGAAGCGCAAATTATCGGCCCTGACGCCGTCTGATTTCTTTCTGCACGAGCAAAAACTCCCGGCTGCTCTGGCCGGCTATGGCCGTGTTTTCGTCGGCGCGGCGTAGCAGGTACGGCATCACGGCGTCCACCGGGCCGTAGGGGAGGTACTTGGCGGTGTTGTAGCCGGCGTTGGCCAGGTT
>DASVTG010000212.1:0-2109 GCA_036387695.1 Hymenobacter sp.
TAATCTGTACCGCCGGCTGGCCGAGCTCGTCGACTGGTCGTTTCCCTACGAGGAGACCCGCGCCCTCTACAGCCACACGGGGCAGCCCTCGCTCGACCCCGTCGTGTTTTTCAAGCTCGTGCTGGTGGGCCGGCTGGAAAACCTGGTCCGCGACCGCCGGCTCGTCGAGCACTGCGCCCTGCGGCTCGACATCCTCTTCTTTCTGGGCTACGAAGTGGACGAGGAATTGCCCTGGCACTCGACCATCAGCCGCACCCGCCAGCTCTTCCCGGCCGCCGTCTTCGAGCGCTTGTTCGACCACGTCTTGGCCCGGTGCGTGGCCCGGGGCCTGGTGGCCGGCGAGCGGCAGGCCGCCGATTCGGCCCCGGTCAAGGCCAACGCCCCGGCCGGGTCGGTGGTGACGGCCCCGGCCCACCAGTTGCGCAACCTCGCCGCTCGCCACGCCCGGCTCGTCGCCCACTCCCGCGTGCCGGGCGCCCAGCCCCCCAGGCCCGGCTACTCAGCAACAAGACGCACTACAGCCCCGCCGACCCCGACGCGCGCCTCCGTCAAGCCCGGCAAGGCCCGGGCCCTGAACTACCGCTGCAGCCTGGCCGTGGACACGGCCCGCGGCGTCATCCGCCACGTACAGGCCGACTTGGCCGATGGGCGCGACAGCCTGCACCTGCCCCGCTTGCTCACGGGCTTGCAGCAGCGGCTGCGCGCGAACGAACTGCGGCTGCGCGACCTGTTGGCCGACGCCGGCTGCGCCAACGGCGCCAACTACGCCCTGCTCGAAGCCCAGCAGGTCACGGCCTGGATTCCCGTGTTTGGGCAGTACAAGGCCGAGATTACGGGCTTTACCTACCGTGCCCGGACGGACGCCTACACCTGTGCAGCCGGCAAAGTGCTCTCGTTCCGCAAGTACGACACCCGGGCCGACGGCGGGTGGCGCAAACTCTACTGGGCCGCCTGCTCGGACGACCAGCAGTGCCCGTTGAGGCCCACCTGCGTGCCCGGGGCCAAGCGCAAGCAACTCACCCGCACGCTTTACGACGCCGCGTACCGGCGGGCGTGGCAACGCCAGCAGACCCGGCGCGGCCAGCGCATGCGGCGCGTGCGCCAGGGCACGGTCGAGCCCGTCTTCGGGAACCTGCTGCCCCACTACGGCCTGCGGCGCCTGAACGTGCGCGGCCTGGCCGGGGCCCACAAAACCATGCTGCTCACGGCCGTCGCCTACAACCTGAAAAAGCTGCTCAAGCACCGGTCAACGAACCAAATGGGGGCCGTAATGGCCTTGCCCCGGCCGCTTTTGGCCGCCCAAAGGCCCCGTGAGCGGCGCAACCGCCGGACCTCGGCCGTCGCGGAGGCTGAGGTCCGGCGCTTCTTCGTCCGAGCAACCGTCTAAACCGAGTTCTGCAACAGCCACGACCGTTTTCCTCAACTATGTTGAACGGCGCCGCTACCTTGGCGCCGTTCCAGCTGGCAGTTGCCAAGCGTTCCGCACAAGTGCATCCTTCATCCATGGGCGAAAAAACGCTAGCCGTAAAAGCCTAATACCTAAAATCAAGCCCGGTTCGTTATTAGCAGTGCCCTTGGCTCCGGGCTGCTGCACGTACGCTCGCAAGCTGGAGGGGCTCAGCGGGTTCGTGTTTTATGACCTTTTGGCCACGGAGCCGCTCACCGACTTGGCCGCCATTGCGGCCAGGCCCGCGCTGCTGAACGCCCCGGTGATGGCGCTCGATGCCCCCAATTGGCCCCTGGTAGGCCACCGACCCTTGGAAGCAGGCTGGCCCGGCATTGAGTATGCGTGGAAATGCGAACCACCCCCCTTCATCGACGAGTCGTCGAGAGAACTCATTTTTCAGCCAAATACCGAGTTCTTTTTGGGCAAGTACGTGGACCACGCGCCCGTGTTCACCCCCGCGGAGCCGGACGCGCTCCGAGAGTTGCCGGGCCAGTCGCGGTACGAGCCGGAATTCATCGAGGACAAACTCTGGCTCCACTACAAAGCGTGCGGGTGAGTTGCTTGCGCTTGGCCCCGGGCACGCAGGTGGGCCTCAACGGGCACTGCTGGTCGTCCGAGCAGGCGGCCCAGTAGAGTTTGCGCCACCCGCCGTCGGCCCGGGT
>DASVTG010000213.1:0-4652 GCA_036387695.1 Hymenobacter sp.
CCCAATTCCAAGTCCAAACAGAATTCTGCCCAAGAGGAACACGACCCCTTGTTCAACCTCAAGCATGCCCAAGCCGAAGCGGACCTTGCCCAAAACACCCAGGGCCTCGGCCCGATTACGAACGAATACGTCAGCACCGACGAAGACACGGAAATAGACGAAGGTCCGCGCGACAGCCAAGGCCAACGCCGCGGCGAAAATGACCCCACTGCCGACTTAGGCAGCACCGCCGGTCGCCACTAGGCATTACAGCAGCACACAACGCTGGGGAGTGAAGAATACCGCCTTACTTGCGGGTTCTTCACTCCCCGTTTTTTATCCTCGCATTGCTTCTCACCACCCACACCGGCCATGCCCTTGAAGCGGGTCTCGACGAAGCCGGACGCGGCTGCTTAGCCGGGCCCGTGTTCGCTGCCGCCGTCATCCTGCCTCCTGATTTCAACCCTCGCTACCTCAACGACTCCAAACAGCTCAGCACCAAAAGGCGCGAAGCCCTGCGCCCCAAAATATGTGCCGAAGCTGTTGCCTGGGCCGTTGCGCAGGCCAATGTGGAGGAGATAGGCAAGCTTAACATCGCACAAGCCAGCTACCTGGCCATGCACCGAGCAGTGGCGGCACTGCAGGTACTGCCGAGCCATCTGTTGGTCGACGGCAATCGTTTTCCGCCTTTGGCTGGTTTCTCGCACACGTGCGTAGTCGGCGGCGATGCCATCTATCGCAGCATCGCGGCTGCGTCCATCTTGGCAAAGACTTTTCGCGACGAGCACATGCTCACTTTGGCCGCCGAGTTCCCGGAGTACGGCTGGGAACAGAATGCGGGCTACCCCACTCAACGCCACCGGGCCGCTATCCGCACGCACGGCCCCACGCCCCATCACCGCATGGGCTTCCGGCTGCTCTAAGCGCAGTGCATAACGGCTAAGACTTTAGCTTGAGTAAGTCCAGAAAAAGGCTAAACCCATCGACGCTGGTGCCCCCTTCCCCAAAAGTATCGAAGCTCAACGGCTTGATGATGTAGCCGCTGACGGCAAGCTGCTGTGCTTTCAGGCGTTCGGACTCTAAGTCGGAGGTTGTCATGATGAACACATTCAAGCCCACAAACTCAGGGTCGGAGCGCAGAATTTCCAGCAATTCCAGCCCATTCATGCGGGGCATGTTGATGTCGAGCATCACCACGTTGGGTTTGGCAATCTTGGGCTCCTCGCCCTCGCCGCGCAGCATTTTGAGGGCATCGCGGCCGTTGCGGGCGTGCACAAGCGGCACGTCAATGTTTTGGCGGCGCAGTTCACGTTGCACGTTCATGACGTCCATCTGGTCGTCTTCCACGAGCAAGATGCTGGGCGTGGGATAATCGGCGGACATAGGCTTGGCAATTGGCAAACGCGGGAAAATACCCGCAAACGCAACAAAAATTTATGTTATGTTGCAACTGATACGGTAGATTTAGGCACAGCGGCTACGGCGGAAGCCATTTTTTTGGTTTTGGCGGGCTGCTTGGGCCAAGTAAATATGAACTTAGCGCCTTGGCCCTCCGCCGATTTGACGCCAATCCGACCTCCTTGCCGCTCCACTATTTTTTTAACGATTGCCAAGCCCACGCCCGTGCTTTCGAGCGTGTCCCGCTCGGTGAGGGTCTGGAAAATAACAAAAATACGGTCGTGGTATTCCGGGTCTATCCCCGGCCCGTCGTCGGCGACGGAAAACAGATAGAAGTCGCCGGCGTCGTCGCAGCCTATGTGCACGGTGCCCGTTTCGGGGTGGTGGTGGTACTTGAGCGCGTTGCTGATGAGGTTGGTGAACACTTGTTGCAGTTGCACCGCGTTGGTGGTGAGCGTGGGCAAGAAAAACGGCAGCTCCACCTGGAAACCGGGCGGTGGATTTAAGGTGTCCACCACTTCGCGCAGCAGCGTGCGCACAAAAACCGTTTCGTTGGCCTGCGCCACGCGCCCAACGCGCGCCAAATCCAAGATGCCCGTGATAAGCTTTTCCATGCGGTGCACCCGCTGACGCATCAGCCCCAGAAATTCACGAATGTGGGCCGGCAGCTGGTCCTTGCCCATGTCTTCCTCAATCCAGCGGGAAGCGCTTTCAATGCCCCGCAACGGCGCTTTCAAATCGTGGGACACCACGTAGGCGAACTGGTCCAGCTCCTGGTTACGACTTTCCAGCTGGCTGATGTTGGCTCCTACCGTGCGCGCCATCACGTTGAGGGCGTTGGTCAGTTCGCTAACCTCGTCTTGGTCAGTATCCACAATTTGAGTGTTGTAGTCGCCGTCGGCCATCCGTCGGGCCAGGTCCAGCATGCTGCGCAAACGCCGCGAAAACACCCGCACAATATAAATGGCCCAGAGCAGCCCCAACACCAGCGCGGCAATGGCCAAGCCGATGGACAGCCACTCGGCGCGTACAATGCTGACGTCAAGCTGTTTTCGCAACGCCTCGCGGGTCCGCGCCTCGCTGTCCTCGAACGCCGCTAGCCGCTGCCGGATGTTGTCCATCACTCGCTTGCCGGTGAGGCCCTCCGTGAGCCGACGGTGTGCCATGCCTTCCAAGCCAGATTGCTGCAGGTTGCGCCGCCGCACTTCGCGCTTCTCGGCCACCAACAGGTGGCTATAGCCCGCCCATTGCTGAAACAATCGCTGGGTTTGGTCGATTAACTGCACCTGTTGGGGGGCATCCGAGACCATGGAACGCAACTGGGCGAAGCGACCTATCAGCTGGCGCTCGCCGTCGTAATAAGGCGCCAGGGTTTGCTCGTTGCCGATGAGCAAGTAGCCCCGGAAGCCCGTTTCCATGTCGATGATGTTGCGCAGCAGGTTGGCCGCGTGGCTTGAAACGCGTTGGGACGCTTCTACCCGTTGCGCGTTGTGCAACACTTCCCCCGCCAGCCGGTAGTAGAACAGCACCACGGCCGAAAACAAGGCCAGCAGCATCACAAACCCGGCAAATAGCTTAGTAGTTAGCGTGATTTTCATGCGATTGTGCCGCAGCACTTCATTCAAATTTCGGTACGCAGGCGGGCTTCCATGGTTTGGAGCAGCTTTACTATTTCGTCGGCGATGGCTTGCAAGGCCGCAAAACCAGCAAGGGCTTCTTCCGTCCGCCCTGCTTTGTGCATGTCCATGAGCTTGTTGGCTTCGCGGTGTATACGCAGGTGCTGACTGTCGAGCTCGCGGGCTTCTGGTAAATGCGCGTACGCACCCTGCCCGCGCGTTCGGTTAGCAATCCACATACCCATGCTGCACAGCTCCGGGTCGCGTATTGGTCCTTCCTGGCCACCGCTGCCAAACAAGAACGAGCGCAGCTTGCTCTTGAAATGCACATGCTTGATGTGAGCGGATTCAAAATCCCGTTTTATTTCTTCAAGAGTCATAAGCAAATTCCGGCCGAAACGGCGAACGAGGAGCCCAGCCTGTTCCTTCTACCGGTGTGATGTACGGGAAAACCCTTCAATCAACTGGTTGCTTCCCTGACTCCGTCGCCAAGATACTGGCCTTTTGCGCACGTTTACGAAAGCCCGCGCTGGAATATGGGTACTTTTGTGATTCAATAATTCCTACGGGAACTTCCGCCCTGCCCTTTGCGGCGAGCGTATGCCCTTTTCATTTCCCCCACCCACCATGACCCAAGACCAGATTAAGGACTTGAAGGGCCGCGCCGAGGCCCTGAGGAGGTATCTTTGACTACGATGCCCGCAAAGAACAAATAGCCGCTGCTGAAGCGCAAACCGCCGCTCCCGGCTTCTGGGACGACTCCAAAGCCGCCGAAACCACCCTGCGCGAAATCAAAGCCATCAAAACCTGGACCGATGATTTCGAGGCGGTTCAACAGGCCTTGGCCGATACCGAGGTGCTGTTCGACTTTCACAAGGAAGGCGACGTGACCGAAGCCGAAATGCAAGCCGATTACGACGCCACGCTCAAGAAGGTGGAGGAATTGGAGTTTAAGCGCATGCTTTCGGACGAGGAAGACCAACTTTCGGCCATCATCGACATCAACCCCGGCGCCGGCGGCACCGAAAGCCAGGACTGGGCCGAAATGCTCATGCGCATGTACATCATGTGGGCCGAAAGCCACGGCTTTGGGGTAAAGCAAGTAAGCTACCAGCCCGGTGAGGGCGCGGGCATCAAGTCGGCGTCCTTGGAAATCGACGGTGACTTTGCCTACGGCTACCTCAAAAGCGAGATTGGCGTGCACCGCCTCGTGCGCATGTCGCCTTTCGATAGCAGCGGCCGACGTCACACGTCATTCGCTTCTGTGTTTGCCTACCCAGTGATTGATGACACCATCAACATCGAAATCAACCCCGCCGACATCTCCTGGGACACCTTCCGGGCTGGTGGAGCCGGTGGACAGAACGTGAACAAGGTGGAAACCGCTGTTCGCCTGACGCACGCTCCATCCGGCATCATCATCGCCGTCCAGATTGAGCGCAGCCAGCTCATGAACAAAGAGCACGCCCTGCGCATGCTCAAATCGCGCCTTTACCAAATAGAGATGGATAAGCGGCACGCCGAGCGCGACAAAGTGGAAGCCACCAAAAAGCGCATCGACTTTGGCTCCCAGATTCGCAACTACGTGCTGCACCCCTATAAGCTCATCAAAGACCTCCGCACCGGCATCGAGCGCACCGACGTGCAGAATGTCCTGGA